>DSBG01000007.1 GCA_011046135.1 Deltaproteobacteria bacterium | reverse complement strand
TGGCTTTGACATCAGCAGACCACCAAGACACATCGGTGACACTGTCACACACAATGTTCAGAGAATCACCGTTCCCAGAAGGGTGCTCAAATATCTGCGCCCCGATGTGGCCATCAGCTTTACGGCAAGGATGAATGTCCAGAACCTCATTGCCGTGCACGGTACGGGAATCCCGATTATCGTATCCGAAAGGAACAATCCAATCGCTCAGAGGCAGCCTTTAGAATGGGAGGTGCTTCGAAAGAATCTCTACCCGTACGCATCTGCCCTGGTCCTCCAGACACGATCAGTACGCAGGTGGGCACAAGGGTTCATCTCTGGTGAGAAAATCCATGTCATACCAAACCCCCTCACCCAGGAGAACGAGATCTCAGAGGAAATTTCACCGTGCCCGAAGGGGATGCCGATTGTCTGCTCTCTCGGCCGACTCACCAGGTCCAAGGGATTCGATATCCTACTGAAATCGTTCTCCATAGCGACAGCGGATAAACCCCAGTGGGGTCTCCTCATTATGGGAGAAGGGGAAGAGCGGAGATTCTTGGAAGAGATGGCTAGAACACTCGGTATCAGAGAACGTGTATTTTTTCCCGGGAGGGTGAAAAATCCTTCCTATCAGCTGAATCAGGCGAAATTTTTCGTCCTCTCTTCTCGCCACGAGGGGTTCCCCAATGCCCTGCTCGAGGCCATGGCAGCAGGAATTGCTGCTATTGCCGCAGACTGCCCGTTTGGACCGAGTGAAATCATCACCCACGATGTCGACGGGCTTCTGGTACCGAACGAGGATATCGATTCTTTGTCGCGATCGATGCACCTCCTCATGGAGGACCGGGAAAAACGGGAATCCCTGGGGGCCCGCGCCAGAAAAAACGTGAAACGATATTCTCCTGATATCGTCATGGCACAGTGGGAAGAACTCATCTCCCGTGTCACACAGGTACGCGAAATCCCGTGATACGGATCTGCTTCATCATAGACAAACTCAACCGGGGCGGTGCAGAGCGTCAGTTCATAGAACTGGTCAAGGGTTTTGACAGGAGACGATTCACTGTCAGTGTCATTGTCCTTGGTCACGGTGGAGATTTGAGACCTGATCTGGAAAACCAGCATGATCTTGATATCTATACCGTACCGCGAAAAAAACTTCTTCCAACACCGGCCTTCCTTACCAGACTCTATCGCGTGCTTAAACACATCAGACCGTCCCTGATGTATGGCTTCATGGGGGGAACAAACGAGATCTGCCTGCTCATGGGCAGATTCGTCGGAGCTCGCGTGATCTGGGGAATTCGCAATTCCAACATGGATCTTGCCCACTATGGGTGGACGTCGAGACTTCTCTTCACCACCGGGGCACTGCTCTCCAGGCATGTTGATCTCATCATCGTCAACTCATCAGCAGGCAGGGATCACCATGCATCTCATGGCTATGCTTCCGAAAAGATGGTTGTGATCCCGAACGGTATCAACACCACCACTTTTTTTCCCGACCAGAAAGCCGGGCATGCTTTTCGGAGCACAATGGGCATTGGGGAGAACGAGATCCTTATAGGCCACGTGGGAAGAATCGATCCGATGAAAGATCATGAAACGTTCCTCCGTGCAGCATCTCTGATTTCCAACCAAAGGAGCGACCTGAGATTTCTCTGCGTGGGAGACGGCGAAATTCACTACCGTGAAAGACTCCGAAGGCTTTCTCGTGAACTCGGCCTCGAGAAAAATCTTCTCTGGACCGGAATGATTGAAGACATGACCGCGGTGTATAACGGCATCGATATCCTCACCTCGTCCTCGTCCTTTGGAGAAGGCTTCCCCAATGTCATAGGAGAGGCCATGGCCTGCGGGAGGATCTGCGTGGTCACCTATGTCGGTGATTCGTCTCTCATCGTGGGAGAAACCGGGGAAGTCGTCCCTCCTCGAGACCCCCATGCCCTCGTTGATGCATGGGAAAAGGTGCTGGTACTTTCCTTGAATGATCGCATGGCCCGGGGAGAGGCAGCACGAAAACGGATCCTGGACACGTTCACAACGGCCCACCTCGTGAGAAACACGAGCGAACATCTCCTGTCGGTGGTGGAGAGGGGGGTATAGAGAAACCCCATGTGCAGGATCACCGGCATCTGGCAGCCTGGAGATCGGCAGGACCTCGCCGCACGCTGCACGTCCATGCGCGACACCTTGACCCATGGCGGTCCCGATGACGCCGGGACGTATCTTGATCATGAGGCCGGGCTGGCCCTGGGACACCGGCGGCTTGCCGTAATCGATCTCACCGAGACCGGTCACCAGCCCATGTCCAGCAGTGACGGCAGGTACACCATCTGCTACAACGGAGAGGTTTACAACTACAGGGAGCTTCGCCCCGAACTCGAGGCCCTGGGGTTTACCTTCAGGGGCACCTCGGACACCGAGGTGGTGCTCAATGCCTTTGCCGCCTGGGGACCGGACAGCGTGGAGCGGCTCATGGGCATGTTCGCCTATGCCCTGTGGGACTGTCACGAGAAAGTTCTGCACCTGTTCCGCGACCGCATGGGGGTCAAGCCCCTGTACTATTACCTCCATGGCGGCACCTTTGCCTTCGCCTCCGAGCTCAAAGCACTCCACGCAGGCCTTTCAGGCCGGCTCGAACTCGACCAGGCGGCACTGGCCGAGTTCTTCCACTACGGGTACATCGCTGCGCCGAGGTGTATCTATCGCCACGCATCAAAACTGGAGCAGGGCTGCTGGATAAAGGTGACCAGTTCGCTCACGATCGAGCACAACCGCTACTGGGACCCGGTGGCCTTCTCGCTGATGCCGGCCTTGTCCGACACTGAACAGGTTCTCACGGACAGGCTCGAGGAACTCCTCACCGATGCATTCATGAAACGGCTCATCGCCGACGTACCCGTGGGGATTTTCCTCTCTGGCGGAATCGATTCGTCACTGGTGACAGCCATTCTCGCACGGAACACTGCGACTCCTCTCAGGACCTTTACCATCGGGTTCCAGGAGAAGAATTACGACGAGTCGATATGGGCCAGACGGATTGCGGAGCACCTCGGAACAGTTCACACCGAAGAAACTGTCTCTCCCGAGCATGCCAGGGAAATCCTTCCCCTGTGGCCGGATATCTACGACGAGCCCTTCGGGGACATCTCCGGGATCCCCACCACCATTGTCTCACGGATGACGAGAGATCACGTGAAGGTGAGCCTGTCTGCCGATGGTGGCGACGAACTGTTCTGCGGGTATCACCGGTACTGGGTCATGAATCGGCTCGACACATACCTCTCGGGACTGCCGGGCGTGATCCCCAGGACCCTGGGCAGGATTATCGGTCTTGTGGGGACTGATACTGCTGCCGATGTCGCCACAGCCTTTCCCGGCCTCAGGCTTCCTGCCATCAGGGACCGCATGCGCAAGTTTCAGGCAGTGCTTGCCAACTGGGAAAACTCTGCGGGCGGCGCCTATCCCTATTCGGTTGCCTACTGGCTTCCCGAAGAGATCAGGACGCTCATGGGTGTCTACAGGGATCCCCGCCCTTCGTTGAAGGATTTTGACGCGGATCTTCTGACCTCCATGATGCTCTGGGACATGCAGCACTACCTGAGCGGGGACATCCTCACCAAGGTTGACCGGGCCACCATGTCCACCAGCCTGGAGGGCAGAGATCCCTTCCTTGATCACAGGGTCGTGGAGTTTGCACTGAGACTGCCTTTGAACCTCACGTACCGGAGGGGGGCCATGAAGTACATCCTGAAAAAACTTCTCGCCCGTTATCTGCCCAGCCACTTCTTCGACAGGCCCAAGCAGGGATTTGCCGTGCCCATTTACTCCTGGCTCCACGATGACCTCATGGGGCTGGTGGACGAACACCTCAATCCGGATGTGCTCACGACGCAGACAGAGATCGACCCGGCTCCGGTCCTGAAAACCATCGCTGCCTTCAAGGGCAGGAAGGGATCTGTGGCCGTGGACCGCATCTGGCTGCTGCTCGTGTACATGATGTGGCACAGGAGGTACCTTGGTTGAGATGCATGACAGGCCCCTGAAAATCCTCCACCTCATCTCAACCCTCGACGTGGGTGGCGCCGAGCAGAATCTCGCCCGGCTCGTGGAGACCATGAACAGGGACCTCTTTGTCAACGAGGTGGTCTGCATGACATCCCCGGGCCCGATCGGGAGCAGAATCGAAGGTGGTGGCACCCCGGTAATCAGCCTGAACATGAGAAAGGGCACGCCCGAGATCGGCGCCGTGGTGAGACTGAGGAATATCGCGAATCACGTTCGGCCCGACATCGTCCAGTGCTGGATGTATCACGCGAACGTGCTGGGCCTGACAACATTGCGCATGAACAGGCTCGTGTGGAACATCCGGTGCTCTGACATGGACCTCGACCTCTATGGCAGGGTGTACCGATGGACCGTGAAGCTCGGCGCGTTCGTATCTCGTCTTCCCGTAGCGGTCGTGATCAATTCACATGCGGGTATGAGCACCCACCGTTCCATAGGGTATCACCCCAGGAGGTGGGAAATCATCCCAAACGGGTTTGAAACTGACCTGTTCCGCCCGGATCCACAGATGCGCAACGCTGTCAGAGCAGAACTGGGCATCCCTGAGAATGCCCTGCTCATCGGCCTGATCTGCCGATTCGACCCCATGAAGGATCACGCTACCTTCCTCCAGGCCGCATCCCTCATGCTGCAGCAGCATGAAGAGACGCACTTCCTCCTCGCCGGCAGAGGTGTGAGCCTGAACGATCCCCATTTTCGCAGCCTGCTCTCCGGAATACATGCACTCGATCATTTCCACTTCCTCGACGAGCGGAGTGACGTCCCCAGTCTCTGTGCATCCCTCGATATTGCCTGCTCCTCATCTGCCTGGGGAGAAGGCCTTCCCAACGCAATCGGCGAGGCCATGGCCTGCGGGGTTCCCTGCGTGGTGACCGATGTGGGAGACTCCGCCCTGCTCGTCGGAGACACCGGCATGGTGGTGGAGAAGCGCAACCCCAATGCCCTTGCCCGGGCATGGTCAGAACTGCTCGACGCCGGAGAGGAGAAGCGCAGGCACCTGGGTCAAAAGGCACGCGATCGTATCGTGGAACGCTACGGCATCAAAACCATGAACCAGCGCTATGAATCGCTCTACACGGATATCGCGAAACAGAACACCCACAGATAAGGCCGTATGAACATACTCACCCCGTCCTTTCAACTCCGGCCCTGATGCCGAGATTCTCATCGGCTTCGAAGACAGCCGGCTGCCTCGGTTTCACCAGCAGTTCCACCTGATCCTTCCTTCTTTTCCCCCCTTTTTATGTTCCCCCTTCCCTCCTTCACTCCTGAACTCTTCTGCACCCCTTAAGGGGAGACGTGCATCACTGCCAGGCCACAGGAGGCAGGATCTGCACCCGCCGTCAGGGTGCGTTCCGGACCCGGCGGAAAAAGTAGAATTCCCCTTCCGGAGATATCTGTTCAAGTAAATAATTTCTCTTGTGAATATTCGCTGCTTTCCTCGATAGGCTCCTTGATTTTTTTTCCCTTCAGGAGTACCATGGGTCCGACTGAAATCAGTCGACCCACAGGACTACCAGCACAAGAGGGAGGTACGATGAACAACACCATCATTTCCTTTGATCGACACATCATGGATGAACAGCGACGCTATGGTGGCAGGGGAGATTTCAGCGTGATCCTGAGCCAGATCATCTTTGCCGCAAAGGTTGTGGCCGCACAGGTCGCCCATGCGGGGCTCATCGAAGACATCCTGGGCAGGACCGGAAACAAGAACGTGCAGGGCGAGGAGGTTCAGAAGCTCGACGTGTACGCGAACAACATGTTCATCAATGCGCTGAACTACATCGGGAAGGTCTGCGTCATGGCGTCCGAGGAAGACCCTGACATGATCATGATCCCCGAGGAGTATCCAAAAGGTGAGTACGTGGTTATGTTCGATCCCCTGGACGGATCCACCAACATCGATGTGAACATCTCCATCGGCACGATTTTCAGCATCTACCGGAGGGTCACCCAGACGGGGGGTGACGGCACCCTTGAAGATTGCCTCCAGCCCGGCAAAAAGCTCTTCGGCGCAGGCTACATTGTCTACGGGTCGAGCACCATCCTCGTCTACTCCACGGGAAACGGCGTGAACGGATTTATCCTCGACCCCAGCGTCGGAGAATTCGTGCTCGCCCACCCCAACATCACCATCCCGCCCCGGGGAACGATCTACAGCACCAACGAGGGGAACTACCCCTACTGGAAACCGGGGACCCGTACCTACATCGACCACCTGAAGTCTGAGACAAACATTCTGAAGAAGCCCTACACCTCGCGGTATGTGGGTTCCCTGGTGGCGGATTTCCACCGCAATCTCCTCAAGGGGGGCATCTTCCTCTACCCCGAAGACACCAAGGACCCGAAGAAGCCCACGGGCAAGCTCAGGCTCCTCTACGAGGCCAACCCCCTGGCCTTCATCGCGGAGCAGGCCGGAGGAGCTGCCTCCACCGGGTATGAGCGCATCATGGACATACAGCCCACGGCCCTGCACCAGCGGGTTCCCCTCATCCTGGGTTCCCGGGACGACGTGAAGGAATATGAGGATTTTGCACGGAAAAACCTGTAGATGACGAGACACACCGCAGGTGAAGATACTCACAGAGGAGGCAGGACATGACGTACTCGGCAGATTACGAAAAGGCCCTTGAGATCGGGCGCCCACCGAACATTCAGCGTCTCTTTCCGCACTCAAAGGCACTGGTCGTCAGCGGCAAGGTGATCGACAGGGCCATGCTCAAAAAGACCAAGGCCATGACAATTGCGGCGAACGGGAGAAACAGCATCGTCATCAGGGGAACGCTCAAGGCGGCCCAGCGGGCCAATGCCGCGGTCATCATCGAGATCGCCAAGTCCGAGAGCACCTACTGCCTGATCAACATGTGGAACATCGCCCGCTACGTGGATACCTTCTGCAACGAGCTCGGCATCACCGTCCCGGTTGCCGTCCATGCAGACCACTTCGGACTCAAAAAACAGGGAGAGATCCCCAAGGCCAAGATCGATGTCCCCTCGATGTTCGACGCAGGGATCACGTCGGTTGCCATCGATGCCTCCCACCTGGTGGATGAAGAAAACCTCTTCGCGAACCTTGAGTTGAGTCCCTTCATCCCCTCCTGGGCCGGGTATGAGACAGAGGTCGGAGAGATCAAGGGGAAAGAGGGGCTCTCCACAGCCGAAGAGGCCCTCTTCCTCATCCAGGGACTCAATGCCCACGGGGTCTTCCCGGACTGGATAGCCCTCAACAATGGCACATCCCACGGGATCGAGGCCTCGGATTCCGGGATCGACGTGGAACTCACGAAGAAAATCCACACCGTCCTCGAACCGTACGGCATCTCGGGGGCCCAGCACGGCACCTCCGGGAATCACTACGAGCGCCTTAAGCGGATCGCCTCTGAAACAAGCACCACTAAGGCCAACGTTGCAACCGCCCTGCAGATGATCTCCTGGGGGGTCAAGGTCAACGAATTCGGCAATGCCATCCTGGACGAGGAAGGTGCCTTCATCAAGGTCCCTGATGCCGGCGTAACCGACGATGTATGGAGCGAGATGGTGGCCTATGCGCAGAAGAACGGGTTCAAGGGAGGCAACTACAAGAACCTGAACCTTCCCTTTGAGAACAAGCTCCTCGCACAGCCCAGAAAAATCCGCGAGCGCATGGAGCAGGCAGTGGAGGACTTTGTCCATGACCTTCTCGTCACGTGGTTCAATGCAGCAGACACTGCACCCCTGGCCCTCGATCTCATCCTGAGGAAAGGATCCTATGACCTCGGCCCGAAGGGTTCGACCCTTGAAGATCCCGCCCAGTGGACCCGGGAAAAAATCCTGGAGCGTGCCGAGGTGCTCCATAAGAACCCTCAGGCGCCTGGCGGCAATTATGATGACTAGAACCGATCCTTGAGACTTGACGTCCCGGGATTTGTGTGGCATTAGCTCACTCACTTACGAAACAGGAAGGAACCTATGGCACGAGTAACGATTGAAGATTGCCTTGAAAAAGTCCACGATCGCTTCTCTCTTGCGGTCGCTGCATCGAAGCGCACCAAGCAGCTCATGAAAGGTGCTCCGATTCTCTCGAGACGCAAGGAAAACAGGTTTGTCGTGACCTCACTGAGGGAACTGGCCGAGGGTAAGATCAAGCTGCACGAAAAATCATGACACGAAGGGATTATTACGAAATCCTGGGTATATCCCGTTCGGCGACCCCTGAAGAAATAAAAAAGACATACAGACAGCTTGCGCTGAAATACCATCCCGACAGGAACCCTGGAGACAAAGAAGCAGAGGCGCACTTCAAGGAGGCTGCCGAAGCCTACGAGGTGCTGCGCGATCCCAACAAGAAGCGCATCTACGATCAGTATGGCCACGAAGGGTTGCACGGCGCCGGATTCGAGGGATTCAACAATTTCGATGATATCTTCAGCAGCTTCTCAGACATCTTCGGGGAAATGTTCGGATTCTCACCGGGACGGCGTTCAGGCAGGAGAAGGCCTTCCAAGGGCGCAGACCTGAGGTATGATGCAACGATCACCCTGGAAGATGCCGCGGCTGGGACAGAGCTGGACCTCGATATTCCCCGAACTGAGACCTGTGAAGGCTGCACCGGCACAGGAGCCGAGCCAGGTTCCTCGCCGGAGCGCTGCAGCGCCTGTGGAGGAAAAGGCCAGGTATACCGCTCCCAGGGCTTTTTTACCATCAGCACCACCTGCCCCCAGTGCAGGGGAACGGGGCAGTATATCTCCAACCCATGCACGACGTGCAAGGGTTCCGGGAAGATCGTACGGGAAAAACGGCTGAAGGTGAAAATCCCTCCCGGTGTGGACACGGGTGCAACCATGAGGCTCACCGGTGAAGGAGAGGCCGGAGAACTCGGTGGACCCCCCGGTGACCTGTACGTGCTCATCCAGGTCAGACCCCATGACACCTTTGTCAGGCAGGGAGACAATCTCTACGTGGAAATACCGATCTCCTTCGTACAGGCCGCGCTCGGCACCACCATCAAGGTGCCTTCCCTCAACGGAGAGGTGGATCTCGAGATAAAACCCGGCACCCAGCCAAACCAGGTCTATACCATCAAGGACCAGGGGATCAAACACCTCAGGGGAGGCGGCAAGGGAGCCCTGACCGTGGGCATCAGGGTTCAGATTCCCACGAAGCTGACCAGAGAACAGGAACAGCTCCTGCGCAGTTTTGCCGAAACCGTAAAGGACACGGTCAAAGGCTCCGGGAAACAGAAGAGAAACTTCTTCAAGGGGTTCTGAGCATCCAGAACGTGCGGGAAAACAGGGACACCACCCGATCGTGCACCGATCGTACGCGAACGAGTCGATGAGTATTCAACCGGTCTTTTCAGGAATCACTATCCTTGATGACACGGGACGGATCTGTCCTTAATTTCTCGAGCTTGGTCTTGAATTCTTCCGTGGGTTTCACCCCGGCCTTCTTCAGCATGTGTTCAGCGTGAAGCCCGATATTTCGTGAATCCCGATAGAAGCTCTCGGATTTCTTCGATGCCGGATCATAGGAAGAGAGCTTTTCCGAAGACGACTGGTGAACGTTTACCGGGGATATGATCCGCTTGACCTCTGTCGATCCGCAGAATTCACACCTGATGTCATCCTTCCCCTGATACCCCTGGACAAAGACCGTCGTCAGGTTGGAACAGCCCGCGCATCTATACTCATAAATCGGCATCGGTCATACCTGAATTTGTTTCACGAATATGATGAGGCCTGATGCTTTTCAGCATCAGGCCAGACATATCCCTCGGTTCCGGATCAGCCTTTGTCCCCCTTGACTTCCTCGAACTCAGCGTCCACCACATCGTCATCCGGGCGGGATGAACCTCCGGTGGCCCCTGATGCCCCTGCATCGCCATGGGGTGGTGATTCACCGCCGGCTCCCTGGGCTGCAGAGGAATAGATCACCTCCGCAAGCTTGTGAGAAACCGTGGTCAGGGCCTCGATCTTTTTCCTGATCTGCTCGACATCGTCGGTCTTGGATGCTTCCTTCAGATCGGCAATGGCGTTCTCGATGCTGGAGCGGGTCATGGAATCAACCTTGTCGCCATGCTCCTTGAGCGTCTTCTCTGTGGTGTATGCAAGGCTGTCTGCGTTGTTTTTTGCCTCCACGAGGTCCTTGCGTCTCCGGTCTTCTGTCTCGTGTTCCTCGGCCTCCCGGATCATCTTGTTGATGTCCTCTTCGTTGAGACCTGACGAACTCGTAATGCGAATCGACTGTTCCTTGCCCGTTGCCTTGTCCTTGGCGGATACGTGCAGGATACCGTTGGCATCGATATCGAAGCTCACCTCGATCTGGGGGATGCCCCTTGGTGCGGCCGGGATGCCCACGAGATCAAACTGTCCCAGCAGCTTGTTGTCGTTGGCCATGGGCCGCTCGCCCTGGAATATCCTGATGGTGACCGCATTCTGGTTATCTTCAGCGGTCGAAAAGACCTGGGTCTTCTTCGTGGGGATGGTGGTATTGCGCTCGATAATCTTGGTGAACACCCCGCCCAGAGTTTCAATCCCCAGGGAGAGGGGTGTTACGTCGAGGAGCAGCACATCCTTGACATCACCGCCAAGCACCCCACCCTGGATAGCTGCACCAACGGCAACCACTTCGTCCGGGTTCACTCCCTTGTGGGGCTCTTTCTGAAATATTTCCTTCACCCGCTGCTGAACCTTGGGCATTCGCGTCTGTCCGCCCACCAGGATCACCTCGTCGATGTCCTTCGGCGCCATACCCGCATCGGCAAGCGCCTTCCTGCAGGGATCCTCGATCCGATCGATGATGTCTGCAACCAGGCTCTCGAGCTTGGCCCGGGTGAGCTTGATGTTAAGGTGTTTCGGACCGGCCTGATCGGCAGTGATGAAGGGGAGGTTAATCTCCGTCTCCATCATGGTGGACAATTCGTGCTTGGCACGCTCCGCAGCCTCCTTGAGTCGCTGCAGCGCCATGCGGTCTTTACCCAGGTCAATCCCGGTCTCTTTCCTGAATTCAGCCACCAGGAAATCAATAATCCGGTTGTCGAAATCCTCTCCGCCGAGGTGCGTGTCTCCATTCGTGGATTTCACCTCGAACACACCATCGCCGATCTCAAGAATTGAGATGTCGAAGGTTCCGCCACCCAGGTCGAACACTGCGACTTTCTCTTCCTTTTTCCTGTCCAGACCATAAGCGAGCGCGGCGGCGGTCGGTTCGTTGATGATGCGCTTCACGTCAAACCCTGCAATCCTGCCCGCATCCTTGGTCGCCTGCCTCTGGGAGTCGTTGAAGTATGCGGGAACCGTGATCACAGCATCTTCGATCTTTTCACCCAGGTATGCCTCTGCATCCATTTTGAGCTTCTGCAGCACCATGGCTGAAATCTCCGGAGCTGAATACTTACGGTCTTCCACGGAGATGACCGCATCGCCGTTGTCCGCCCGGGCAATCTTGAAGGGCACGACCTTGGTGTCTTTCTGCACCTCGGCATCTTCAAACTTCCTTCCTATAAGCCGCTTGATGGCATAGAGGGTCTTTTCCGAGTTGGTGATGGCCTGGCGACGGGCAACCTGCCCCACCAGCCTCTCTCCGGTATTTGTAAAGGCGATAACGGACGGGGTTGTGCGGGAACCTTCGGCATTGGCGATCACCTTCGGTTCACCACCTTCCATTATGGCCATGCAGGAATTGGTAGTACCAAGATCAATTCCTAAAATCTTTCCCATGTGCTTCTCCTCCTTGCGTTTTACTGCACATCAGCCAGAAACAGTGACTTTCGCAGGTCTTAATACTCTGTCGTGCAACATGAAACCCTTCTCCAACTCGTCTATCACCAGTCCTGCATCGACATCGGCCCTGCTGATCTGCATCATCGCCTCGTGATAAGTTGGATCAAATCCCATGTTCTTTGTTTCTATAGGTTCTACATTGTGCTTTTTCAAGGTTTCCAGGAACAGCCGTTCAATCATCTCCAGACCCTTGATAAACGGCTCGTCGTCCGGGTATAGTTCGTTGGCGGTGGATATGGATTTCTCAATGGCGTCGTACACCAGGAGAAAATCACGCAGGATCTTTTCTTTCGAGTATTTGATGATGTCTTGACGGTCCCGCTCCTGGCGCTTGCGCATGTTGTCCATCTCTGCATAGGCCCTCAAGTACCGGTCTTTAAGATCTTCGATTTCGGCCTGAAGATCCTCTATGCTGGGTTCCTCCACGGGAGCCGCCTGTGCGGACTTTGTCGCCTCTTCAGCGAGATCTTTATACTTTTCCATGGGTTCGCCGTTGTCTTTCATGTTGTCTCCTTGCTTGTTCCGTTATACCTCTTCCTCCAGCAGATCGCTGAGAACTTTTGCCATGTATCCGACGAGTGGAATAACACGTGAATAATCCATGCGGATCGGGCCGAGCACGCCGAGAGAGCCTACGGGAACATCCTTTCGGTAGTATCCGCTGGCAACCATGCTGAAATCATCCATTCCGATGGGCTCCAGATCCTCCCCGAGCAGGACCCTCACCCCGGGGATCTCGAGGACTTTGTTGAGTATCCTCACGATGCGCCCCCTGTCTTCAAAGGCATTCACGATGTCCCTGAGCCTCCCCAGGTCCATCAGTTCGGGATTGTTGAACACGGCGTCCTTTCCCTGGATGAAGAGATCGGGCTGATCTTCGAATCCATCGAGGGCCGTCACCCCCAGGCTGATCGCATCGCGTACCAGGGAGTCGAATTTCGTCTTTTCGCCGGTCATCTCCTTGAGCAGCCCGTCCCTCATTTTCTTGATCGTGACGTTGATATACTTTTCATTGAGATAATTGGCATATGTGTTGAGTTTGTCCTGGGAAAGATCCTCTCCGTAGACAATACTGTTGTACACCATCCCTGCCTTGCTCACGAGAATGACCATGATCCTGCTTTCGTCGAGTCTCACGAAATCTATGCGCCTGAAAAAGAAGGTGCTGAGTTTGGGCAGCAGGATAATGGACGCATTCTGAGAGATCTGGGACAGGAGATACGATGCCCTCCTGAGGACATCGCGAATGTCTCCGGTGCCCTGCGACATCTGTCGGGTGATCAGGGATTTATCGCCCCGCGGCAATGCCCGTAGTTCGATGATATCGTTGAGATAGAACCGGAATCCCTCCGCCGTGGGGATCCTGCCGGCAGACACGTGGGGCTGATAGAGAAGCCCCAGATCTTCAAGGTCAGCCATGATGTTGCGCACCGTGGCAGGGGAGAGGGTCGTCAGGTATTTTCGAGAGAGAATCCTGGAACCTACCGGTTCACCGGTGGCGACATATTCCAGGATAATTGCTCCCAAAATGGTTTTATCACGGTCAGTTAGCTGTAACATTTGCCTCACCCTTAGCACTCACCACGCCTATCTGCTAACAATTACCTTATAGATCCTGATCCCAACCATGTCAATACACAAACTGCTCCATCGCCCCTGTTCGAGGCTCACGGAGGATATTCACTACTGGACAAGGGGGGGGCTTTTGGTGTTATGAAAAGGCACAAATCTCGCCGTCTCCGGCAAAGAGGCGAGGGACACACGAGGGGCACACACATGAAGGATACAATCGAACGCGCGGTGACGTCAGCGGTGGAAGACCTCACGAAACGAGGGCTCCTCCCCCCCGGATCGGGTGATGCTGCGACCGTGAGTATTCCCCAGAACAAGGAATTCGGGGACTATGCGACCAATATTGCCATGATTTCAGCTTCCAGGGCCAAGAAATCCCCCCGGGAGATCGCCTCCCTCATCAGGGGAGAACTGGAACAACGAAACGATCTGTTTTCCGAAGTCACCATAGCGGGGCCGGGCTTCATCAACTTCACCGTCCGCCCGGAACTATGGATCAAGGTCCTCGACGATATCCATGAGCAGGGTACTGCATACGGATGCAGCGCCTACGGTCAGGGAAGAAAGGTGCAGGTGGAATTTGTAAGCGCAAATCCCACCGGACCGCTGCACATCGGACACGGAAGAGGAGCCGCCGTGGGAGACACCCTGGTCAGGATCATGAAGACCGCCGGCTACGAGGTTCAGGCCGAGTATTACATCAACGACATCGGCAACCAGATGAACCTGCTGGGGCTAAGCGTCCTGTCCCGCTACCGAGAACTCTTCGACCAGGGGATATCCTTCCCGGAAAACGGCTACCAGGGTGAGTATATCAGAACCATCGCCTCCGAACTCACAAGGATTCACGGTGAGGGACTCCTCGCCCTCGATCACCACGAGGCCGTCCATGTGTGCCGCGAATACGCTGCTCGCAGCATTCTGGAAGGGATCAAAGATGACCTCATCCGATTCGAGGTGCACTTCGACAACTGGTTCAGTGAATCGAGCCTGTATGATCAGCACAAGGTTGATGAAACCCTCGAGCACCTGAAAACCTCAGGCCTGAGCTACGAAAACGATGGGGCCCTGTGGTTCAGAACAACGCGCTTCGGGGATGAGAAAGACCGGGTCCTCAGGAAACAGGATGGCTCACTCACCTACTTTGCACCGGATATCGCCTATCACAGGGATAAGCTCGAACGTGGATTCACCAAGATCATCGACATCTGGGGAGCGGATCATCACGGCTATGTTCCCCGCATGAGAGCCGCGATTCAGGCCCTTGACAGCGAACCGGAATCATTTCACGCGCTGCTCATACAGCTCGTCTCTCTGGTTCGCGACGGAAAACCGGTCTCCATGTCGACCCGTTCCGGAGAATTCGTCACCCTTCGAGAAATCCTTGACGAGGTGGGGACAGATGCGGCACGGTACTTTTTCCTCATGAGGAGATGCGATTCCCACCTGGTCTTCGACCTCGATCTTGCCAAGAAGAAGACCGAAGAGAACCCGGTATTCTACATTCAGTATGCCCATGCACGGATCTGCTCGATCCTGAGAAATGCCGCTGAGCTGGGCCTAGCCCCTGACATGAGTCAGGTCGACAGGACCCTCCTGGAGCAGGATGACGACCTTGACCTCATCAAGGTGCTCGCCACGTATCCCGATGTGCTTGTTTCCTGTGCCGCAGACCTCGAACCCCATCGTGTCGCTTTTTATCTACTTGAGCTTGCAACTGAGTTTCATCGGTTCTATAATAAGAATCGGGTCATTTCAGAGAGTGGCCCTGGCACCATGGCACGACTGGTTCTTGTGGATGCAGTGAGGCAGGTTCTTGTAAATGCATTGGCTCTCATGGGAATTGTTGCACCAGAGAGCATGTAGTAACGGTGTATGAAGAAGAGAAGGAAAAAGAAGCCCCCAAAGCAGTCTTTGGCCAGGAATGTTGCCCTGCTGTTCCTCTCCCTCGGCATACTTGCCGGTGCCAGCGTCCTCTTCTCAACCATCAACGGGAGTTCCCACCTTTCACTGAGTCCCCTCCAGGACAGATTTAGCGGGTTTCTGAAGGAACAGGGACCCGAGGTAACCAGTGCCGAGAACACGGCTCTGCAGAAGAGTTCCGTCGGTCCCTTCGAATATACCTTCTACGACATCCTGTTCAAAAAGGACGTGACAGAAGCCTCCGGAGAGCACTTCAGCATCCAGATTGCCGCATTCAAGAAAAAAGACCGGGCTGAGCAGCTCGCCAATGAGATCAACGAGAAAACCAGGCTTCAATGGAGGGTGGATCAGCACGGATCCTGGTCGTATGTCCGCTTTGGAAATTTCAGTACACGTGCGTCCGCTGAACGATACAAGGATAAGATCTCTGCAACGCTTCAGAGAGAATGCCTGGTCGTGAAGATGTAGCATCATGATGAACAGACTTCATACGTCTTCCCGGCACCCGAGAAGGGGGGAACCCCTATAATCCTTCATATTGTGGGTGCACGCCCCCAGTTTATCAAGCTCGCCCCCGTGGTCAGGGCATTCAATGACGTGAACCTGTCCTGCAGGGTCCTCCACACCGGACAGCACTATGACTATTCCATGTCCGATCTGCACTTCTCCACACTGGGGCTTCACGATCCAGACGTTCACCTGGGAATCGGTTCGGACAGCCATGCAAAACAGACCGCGAAGATGCTCGAGGCCATAGAAGCTGCTCTCACGAGCCTGAAGCCATCGCTGGTAATCGTCTATGGTGATACCAATTCCACTCTTGCAGGCGCCCTGTGCTCCGTGAAGATGGGCATTCCCGTCGCACACGTGGAGGCAGGTGTCCGCAGCTTTGACAGGAGCATGCCCGAGGAGATCAACAGGGTACTCACCGACCGCATTGCCGATTACCATTTCTGCCCCACGAGAACCTCCGTGGACCTCCTCAAGGCCGAGGGCATCCCGGGGATTCTCACCGGTGATGTGATGTACGACGCTCTGCTTGCCTATGAGAAGATCAGCGGGGATCATCCCTTCCGTGACCCCTTTGTTCTGGCC
>DSBG01000030.1 GCA_011046135.1 Deltaproteobacteria bacterium | reverse complement strand
GCCATGATCTCGGCAGTTGACCTTCTCAAGGGACTCGGTAAACTTCGAGGAATGGAGGTCATCTCGGTTCCGGGCGCCACGGGCTGGATCGACACGAACTACATCGGAAAAGCCCAGGCGGCTCTCGATGCACTCTCAACCCACGATCTCGTGTATGTTCACGTCGAAGCCCCCGATGAAGCAGGACACGGGGGTCTCGTCCGTGAAAAGATCCAGGCAATCGAACACTTCGATGAATTGGTGGTAGGGTATATCCTGACCAATCTCGAGTCTCAGTCGATTCCGTTCCGCGTGCTCTTTCTTTCCGATCACCCAACACCCATCGCGAAGAGAACCCATACTGCCGACCCGGTACCTTTTGTCATCTACGACACCACCAAGACAATGAACAATCCCCGGAGGTACAGTGAAAGAGACGCATCACTGACAGGTGTATTTCTCGAAGAGGGGTATACGCTCCTGGATAAGCTTCTTGCCAAGGAATCGTAAGAAGACGTTCACGTTCGTTTGAAAGCGGAGACAAAACTGCTCTGTCTCTCGATCTCGGTATCAAGCTGGGCGAGCAACCTGTGCATATCTTCAGAGCCAAAGCCTTCTCTGTACCCTGCTACCACAGGAAGGATATCAGCATCGAGTGTGAGAAAGAATTGATCGTTCAACGGAGTAATCCCCTTGATGCTGCAGAGAAGATCCGCTATGTGGACACACGCCGAAAACACGGGTTCATGTTCTGACATGGAGGGTTGATGGTGATGGCTCACCGCGTTTACAATCTCAGGAGGAAAGAGCCATGAACTGAGAAGCCTCCCTCCAATATCGGAGTGGGAGAGTCCGAAGATCCATTCTTCAAGACTGTGATAGGTATACGTATTGTCCTGCATCTCAAGAATACTGAGCACCCTTCCAAACATATCAGGCAGATATTGTGACAGAAAGATTTTACCCACGTCATGGAGCAGTCCTGCGACGAAATACTTTCCATCCAGTTTCAATCCGAGATGTCCGGCAACCATACGTGTCCCTACCCCCACCGCAAAACTGTGCCGCCATAATTGTTCATTGAATACGGTTCCCTTGCGGTCAAAGAGCTGAAGGACCGACATGCTCAGTGCAATATTCTGGATCTCGCGAAAACCGAGAATGACCACGGCATGGGAAATCGAGGAAATCTTTTTCACGAATCCATAGTACGCGGAGTTTGCCACTGCAAGGATCTTGCTCGTCAGTGCGGGATCGCTCTCAATAATATTCGTGAGATCAGAAGCCGATGAATTTTTTCCAGAGGTTACCTCGAGAATCTCGTGAACGACATTCGGCAGGGCAAGGATGTCTCTGGTTCTGCTGAGCACACCGAGTATCTGCTCTCTGGTCCTGTCTCGTTCAGAAAAGAGAACCTCTTCCACAGTATCTCCCTCGGAAAAGATGCACTCTTTCTTAACCATGAACGCTCGCATGTCGGTTTTCTTCCCCTGTGCTCACAGGAGTACCGTTCTCCCATAACAACCGTGTGGAATGCATGCATCATTGAAGCACCCGCACAGGTCATGTGTCTTTTCACTACCGTTCTTGTGCAGGCATTCTTTCTTCTAAAGAGCCGCTTGCGATCTCCCGATAAGATTTTCGATGGAGACTACGAATATTGTCTGGATTCTTCTCTACGGCGGCATCTGCATCATGGTGCTGTTTCTTTTGTACATCATCGTTGCACGAGAGAAAAAACCAACCCTGAATAAATCTCCAGCGAGATTTGTGAGTGTGTCCGATGATGATCAGGTGGGGACCTATCTGGACGTGTATAATCTCGACTGGAAGCCCTCCCGGCAGTTTCAGGACACGCTCCCGCCCGAAGTTGAACATTCCATTGAGAAGATCGAGACCATCTCACCCCTGATCAATGAGCTCTCTGCACGACTGAACGACCCGGATATCAATCCTCAAGACATCAGCAAACTCATTATCACGGATCAGGGCCTGACCTCCTATATTCTGAAGCGGGTGAACTCACCCTATTATGGCCTCGTGCAGAAGGTCTACAACATATTCAATGCAATCGTCATCCTGGGATACAATGAGATCTACCGTATCGTGATGGAAGAGAGGGCACGAAAGATCGGCATTCAACCAAATCGAGCCGAGTGGGTGCATGCCAACATCACTTCAACGATCGGTGCACACCTTGCTGGTTCATCACGAAGCGGGATCCAGAGTGGAACCATGGTTACGCTCGGTATGCTCCATGACATCGGGAAAACCATCATGCTCCAGTCTCTCCCTCAACCTCCCGAGGGATTCCCCGATGACCCTCGAGAACGGCTCAAGAAAGAAGTCGATCTCTATGGAATCGATCACGCCACCTTGGGAGGCATTATCGCAAAGCGTTGGCGCATGCCCCAGAGACTCTGTTCCTGCATTGAGAAACACCACTGGCCGATGTTCTGGCCCCTGAGGGAAGTCGGTAAAATTTCGCCGGAGAACATTCGGGAGCTTGCCCTGTTGAGCATTTCCGATGTTGCTGCGAGAAATTTCACTGGAGAGATCACTGGCCCCTATATCGGCGATGATTACTACAGGTTCATCAAGAAACTCCCCAAAATGGAGAGTATCCTGGTGCCGGAGATCACGCGCGACCTGAACAGAATCAAGCGATTTCTTCCTGAAAATGAAGAAAGCTGATCAAGGATTGCCACGCCTTCACTCCCCTTGGATAACATCACTATCGTAACCAATGGGAGAAACGAAAGGATACTCTTTTCCTAAAAATTTCTCGCCTTGGTACACAGAGAAGCGCAGAGGCCTTAAGAAACACGTGTTAGCTGATAAGTTGAGAAATCCTGTACTGATTCAGAGAGAAGAGTTCCTGAGAAACATCTTTCATGTTCCCGGTTACGTGCGAAAGAATATTCTGTGCCTCCTCGACAGTTTCCACCCGAGATCGAGCAGCCTGCACGTTTTCTACAGACACAATGTCCACGACTCCGGGGTCATTGCTGGAAGAATCAGATGGTTTTTTTGCGCCGCTCCCCGTCTGCTCTCTACTCACGACATTGATGCTGCTTGCCACTTTTGGATTTATCTTCATCTCATTCCCCTTTGTGAGGATTCTTCGTGATGTATCGACACATTTTATTTCAACCTTAACGGATATCCAGCAGCATGGCGTAGAGGGCATTCCTGTTGACACCGGACTCGCTTGAGAGAACATTGAGGATATCTCGGCGGGTGTGGCCTGCCTGCAACAATTCTTCTGCACGTGATCGCAGGGTATTCTCGTCCATGGATACCTCTCTCTCTGAACCCTTAAGAATCACAGTAACTTCCCCAATGACTCCTGTGTGTTCCAGATCCCTGATTACCCGTGAGATATCCCCGCAGAGGTATTCTTCATGCACCTTCGTGAGTTCTCTCCCGATACAAACTTCTCTGGCGGGACCTACCGTGGAACTGATCTCCTTTAATGTCTTCAGAAGCCTGCGGGGTGATTCGTAGAACACCGTGACATCTGCGGAAACACTCATCCTGATGAGTTCCTGTTGCTTTTTAGCGCGAGTTCGAGGAAAAAAACCGATGAACCTCAGGGGAGGCTCGAATCCAGAAGCAGAAAATGCCGTCACAAGAGCCGATGGACCCGGAAGCGCCTCAATCCTGATATCTCCCTGCTTCCGAATACGAGCGATAATCCGGGAACCAGGATCGCTTATTGCAGGTGTTCCGGCATCACTGAGCAGGGCGATCGACCTGCCCCTTGCAAGGCTTTCCAGAATATGCTCCATTTTCCTCGATTCACTGAATTTTTCATAGGAAATGAGCGGCTTCCTGATCTGATACGTGTTCAGAAGCTTCAGGGTTCTCCTGGTATCTTCACAGACGATTTCATCAACAGTCTTCAAGACATCCAACGCCCTGAGCGTAATATCCGCCAGATTTCCTATGGGAGTGGGAACAATATAAAATATTGGTTTTTCTTTTGAATCTTTCATGGGCTTTTCACTTTTCTCCCACTATTCAATTATGGTATAGAACCATATTGTCAATATGAAAAAGGGACGGCATGCCCATGGAATCACTCAAGCTTGACAACAGTGATCTCTGCAAAAAGATCGAGGCTACCAGTGAGTACATGAAGAAGCTCTTCATCATGCCTGACTCTTCCGACAGGTTTGTGGAATTCGGTGTTCATCTCCTTGACATGATCCACGATTTTTTCAAAGAGAAGGGCGGAATCCACTCATCCATATCCATGAAAGACCTTGCAAAGATCTTCAACAATACGGAGATACCCAGTGATCCACACCTCATCCGCGATGTGCTGGGCGAGATTAAAAACAACATCATCAAGCATTCTGTCAAAGTAGCAAACCCCTACTACATCGGCCACATGACGAGCGCAATTCCCTACTTCATGATCCTGCTTGAAATGATCGCTGTGAGTCTCAATCAGAATCAGGTGAAAATCGAAAGCGCAAAGGCCTCGTCTTTCGTGGAAAGAGAATTCATCTGCTGGATACACCGCCTCATTTATAACAACGACGAAGCCTTCTATCGACCCAACATACAGAATCCCAGGGTTGCACTGGGAAACATCACCTCAGATGGAACCATAGCCAATCTCACGGCCCTGACGCTGGCAATGGCAAAGGCGTTCCCCCCTGATGGAAAACGCTTCAAGGGAATCCGGATAGAAGGCCTCCAGCGAGCCATCGATCACTATGGCTACCGGCAGGCTCTCATGCTCGTCTCAAAGCGTGGCCACTACTCAATATGTAAAGCAGGAACCATTATGGGCATCGGGATGCAGGGGGTTATCCATGTGCCGGTTCTGCCCTATCAGAACAAGATCGATATCACCAAGCTCCATGCCGTTATCGACAGGATCAGAAAACAGGACCGGGCCAAAGGGAGACCTTCGAAAATCATCTCGATCATCGGGATCGCAGGGACGACGGAAACAGGCAACATCGACGATCTTGAGGCCCTCTCCGAGATCGCATCTGATATTGGAGCTCACTTTCATGTGGATGCCGCATGGGGTGGCGGTGCGTTGCTCATGGGAGGCGGAAGAGAGATGATGAGGGGGATCGAAAAGGCCGACTCCGTGAGTCTCGATGCCCACAAGCTTCTCTATGCTCCGAACTCCATGGGAATCTGCGTGTTCAAGGATATCGACGATTCCAGGCTCCTCTACCACACATCGAACTACATCATCAGAAAAGGGTCCGTCGACCAGGGAAGGTTCACCCTCGAGGGATCGCGATCTTTTTCAAGCCTGAAACCCTGGGCTGCCATCAAGATCATCGGGCAATCCGGATTCAGGCTCGTCTTCGACCATGCAAGAGAACTCCAGAAGACCTTTGTCCAACTCGTGGTCAATGACGGCCTCTTCGAACTGATGAACTCACCGGAACTCTTCATCACGAATTACCGGTTCGTGCCCGAAGAACTCATGACCCGGCTGGATGAATCCATGGAGAATCCAAAGGAACACAGGGAAGAGATCCGCGCTCTCAACAGGATCATTGACCAGCTCAACATCGAACTCCATAAGACCATACGCGAGCACGATATGTCTTTTGTATCCAGAACCCGCCTGGAATCCACGAGATATGCTCCCCGGAAGGTCGTAGTTCTTCGTGCCATTACGGTAAACCCGAACACCGAGCGCTACATGCTCAGGAAAATTCTCAACGAGCACAGGAGCATGGGCATCAAGATCTGGGAGTCGATGAAAGACAGCAAAAGCACCTTCGAGAATCTCTTACATTCGCCCTGACGTCATCAAAAGGACTTTCTCGCAGTAAGAATGATATTGTTTCCACCAAACAGCATTGTAAAGGACGATGTCCATCCGAGACATTGGTTGTCTTTCTTGTCTCGAGATGCCACGAGATAGAACAGTTTCATCAACACTCCCATAGGCCACAGAAACAAAAGCGATCGATATTTTATTTTGTCACCACAAAAATCTAACAAATCAAAATCATTTCTTTTTAAAGCAAAATAGACTTGTGGAAAAATGAGAATTTGACGGAAAAGAGCATCGGGATCATCTGTATACCGTTTATGAATAGCCATTTGATTCACTACCTTCGATACTGAACCTGTAAGGAGAAACTTCACTCTTCGTTCCATATTGGAATAATTTGGGAAAGATACTATTAATTCACCTCCTGGGACCAACAATCTATGAAACTCGGAAATTGCATACTCAAACCTGTGTATTCTGTGCAGGCCTGCAATGCAGGCTATGTAATCAAAAGAACTGTTCTCATAGGGCAACTTCTGATTCATATTGCCTTGCCGAAAGGTACTTTTATCGAGAAGAAACAAGTCAGAATCGATATCACAACAGGACACATCAAAGCCCAGACCTGTTAATTCCTGTGCTAAGGCACCCTGGCCACAGGGAATGTCAAGAAGTTTCCCCTTTGGTTTCTTACGAAAAATATGTAGTACCTTGCGATGGCTTTCACCACGAGTCATTATTTCAGGCCTTGTGCCAATTGAACTATGCTGGCTCGTCATCAATCTATTCTCCTCGAATACTGTCTGTAAAAGTCATTATAATACGTTATGAAATTGTCATAATCAAAATCTGTCAGGGTCCTTGATGATTGTATTGTTGACTCGAACCGCACAAGATTTCGAATGCGTCTCCTTTGTGGCATTTTTAAAAAACCTGCTGCCCTCATATGATCCAAGTCAATGAGAACAATGTTTTTTTCTCCCTCAACATAGCTTCTGTTTATGAATATATTGCGACCATCCAAAGAAAGATAGATCCCGAGGGAATGTAATCTGGCAGTAATTTGTGCTATCTCATGAATAATCTCATCCTTGAATATCAATCCCCCATGATTCTCAGGTGTGTTCATGAAGTATTCAGAGAAAGAAACATGATCTTTTAGCTCTTTGGTGCTTATAAGGCTTTCTGTCCAAAGGGGTCCAGACTTTTTCCCTAAAATGAACAGCAATTCCGGTGTCTGAATCCCGATATCTCTCATCTTTCTGTCTATGGCAAAGTATCGAGTTGCTTCGGTAGAGAACAACCTTCTCAGAAAAAATCCTTTTTCGTGGCGTCTTTCATCGATGATCTTGATATAGATCACACAATCATCGTGAAGTTTGACACGAAAGACTCTCCTCCATTCTTTCAATGCATAGTAAGGTGCCATAGTTTGCAACGCAGTGGTTATTTCCTGCCATCGGCTGGACAGATCAAAATCTTTTCTCGCGTAGCCAACAACGTTGTTAATCGTAATTGGCAAGTACATTTCGTCTTTCATATTCATAGGTCACGTTGAGCAAGCAGTCCTTCCCAGCACGGGGAACTCGTATTGTATGGCAGCATTTCCGTCTTCATGAAAATCTTAAATGCCATACTGTATAATGCAACGACTTCGCTGTGCATTGCTCTCAGTAAAAGCCTCTACTAAAAACCTTTCTCATGGCTTTCATGAAGCGAATGCTTTCTTTCACACCTCCTGATAATCTCACTCCATGCATTCAAGACATCAGATTTTTCTCTATCCTGGGAATACTCTTCTCGTATGAACGCTGATGCTTTGAGCCTCTTCTCTTCGATGACACGTGGTTCTTTTTTGTATATCTCCACAACATCCTCAACGGTCTTGGCAAAGGAAAGGATATCTCCCATCTCAACGGGATAGCAGTACTCAGGTCGAAAGTACTCCCTTCCTCCCATTCCATGGTAGCCGATGACAATACTCCCACAGGCCATTGCCTCAGCGGGAGGCAGAGAAATACCCTCCGGGTATCCAAAACTTAAAAAGATGAGGGACTCTCTGAGGATGGAAGCTGTTTCTCTTTCTGTTCTGTTCTCGATGGGCACAACATCAAAATCATCCAGCACTCCCCTGACTCTCAAGAGAGCCACTACCTGGAGAGCATGATCACTATTTTTCCTCGGCATGAAGGCGATCTGTGTCTTCTTTCGTCCCCCGGAGAAAAAGAGATCTGGATTGATGGAGTTGTGTATTCTGTATATGGGAATTTTATCATATGCGTACTGGAGGTATTGCCTGTTGTCTTCAGATACCACCATGGCGGCAACCACTCCGCTGTCAAGATAGATACCCCCTGGATCAGGATCGCCAAGCGAGTAGGTTCCAAAGGTGTTGTATGTATTCTGGTTGAATATGATCTTCCTCGCCGGCGTGTTGAACACCTTGAGAAATTTTTTCCTGGCCTTGCTCCGCGTGGAGGATTCCTCGTACAGCGATGCGTACGTCTCAGGGATGACTATGACATCATGTTCCCCGAACTCAACCTTGCTCAGCCAGGAAATCCGCGTATTATTTTCAAACCAGCTGCACCTGAATCCACGATGCCTGTGCAGAATCGATGCGGAGAAACCGTGATCATTCAGAATGTCAACGTGGCGGTAGAGGATTCTGACTCCACCCACCGGTGAAGAATAATCAGGGCACCAGTACCAAATCCTGCAAGGAGCTCCTTCCTGAAGGTTCTTCATGGTCTCTCATTACCTCGCCCCGGTGATGTGACGGATCCATCCCTCCTCCATAAGCAGGATTCAGGCATGATCGCCTCGAGAATCCTTGGAGCGTTCACCAGATCACTGAACCCATCGTCGAGTGTTCTTCGTCCCGCCGTACCCATTGTCGCTCTCAAGGTACCGTCGCGCACGAGAATCTCTATCTTCCGAATCCACTCGTCATGGGAACGAGCCCAGAACCCGTTTATGCCGTCCGTCACCACATCCCGGTTTATGCCCACCGGTGTGCAGACTGCTGGTACACCAACTCCGTAATACTGCAGGATCTTCAGTCCGCACTTGCCCCACGACCATGGGTCGTCCATCAGCGGCATGACACCGATATCGATATCTCCGAGTTCTTCAACCTCTGTGTCGCTCGACCAGGGGATCTTTCTCACCGGGATATCCTCGCAGTCAAAAAATGTATCGCAGATGATCTTCAGTTCAACCCTACCTGGGTATTTTCGACCGATCTCGTCCCAGACTGGCCTGAGCCGATCGAGGTAGTGGATGCTGCCATGGTCCCCGATCCATCCTATGGTGACAATATCTTTTTTCACGGGGTACTTCTTCATAGAATAGCGCTCGATGGGTATTGACGTGGGTATGACCACCACATTCGATGAGTACTCCCGGACCTTTTCCTCGAGAAAAGAGTTGCCCGCAATAACGACATCGCTCGCCATCACCATGGTTCTGAAGCGTCTCTCCCGGGTCTTTGAATAAGGAGCTTTCCCGAGACTGTTCCTGTACATGATCGCATCATCCAGGTCATAGATAATTCTTTTTGCCCTGCTTCGAACGAGCCGGATAAATGGGAAATGTACTCTCTTTCTTTGTACAAACAAACAGTCGTATTTGTGAAGATCTTTCAGGAGTGACAAATACTGACCTACTGAAGAAGGAACGTCCTGAACATCACAGACAGCTCCCCGACTCTCGAGAAACGGTATATACTGAAGAATACGATACCTGCTCGCAGCAATGTCTTTCCCCTGGATAAGGATACAAACCCTATACTGCATCGGCCTTCAATATCCTTTCAAGCTTTGCAAACACCTCGTGATTTGAGTCAAACGGGAGTACACCGTGAGTTCTTCCGCTTCTCTCTACCATGGATTTCATTGCATCGGCAAGGGTTCCCACATCTCCGGGTTCAACAACAACCCCGTATTCAGGTTGGATAAACATGCTTGCCCCATTGGAGGAGGTGGTGATGACGGGAATACCTGAAGCAAGCGCCTCCAGCACCACGAGGGAACATGCATCGTAGAACGAAGGGTGTACAAGGCAGTCACATGCAGGATAGATTTTCTCGAGGTCCAATGCCCTGCCACCGAATATCACACGTTCCTCCAGTTCACGTGCTTTATTGCGGTGCATACGTCCCGCAGGCCCGATGACCAGCACCCTGAAAGGATTCTCCTTCAGACGACGGCATGCCTCCACCAAGGTATCGAACCCTTTCAGGGAGAGGTTCTGCGCAACAAAGAGAAACACAAATTCAGTTTTATCAATGCCGTATCTTCTTCGTATCTCATCACGGTATCTCAGATTGTTCGGACTGAACTTCTCTGTATCGATCCCGTTTGGAATGAGCTTTATGAGCTGTTCGGGATACTGGAAATATTTTCTGAGGTCATCGGAAACCATCTGTGAGATGGCAATGACCTGCGGCCTTGTTCTGGTGAATGTCCACCACTCAAGTGATCGCTGGACAAGATCCTTGAGATTCAACCTATTGAAAAAGCTCATGATTGGTCTCACTCTCTCTGGATATCGCTGCGTCTCTCTATCAAACCATGCCTTGTGGATACCGCCGTGGGGCTGGTAGAAATCCATATAAAAGGTGTTCCCGACACAGAAGTGTATGCAATCTTTCATGTTCTTTGTCTTCAGGTAGTGCTGGATGGCAAAACTCAGATGACGGAATGCCTGGGGAAATCTTAACACCCCGAGCTTCTCTACCCTTATTGACTGGTTTGCCGGCGGAATTGATTGCATGCACAGGACAATGATTACGTGACCCCTTTTGACAAGGTAGTGTGCGAAATCCCAACAGTATCGTTCTGCTCCACCTGTGTTTGGATCAAACTTTTCGATGGCAATGGTGATTTTCATACGTTTGAAAGCGTCCTATTATTTTGTGTCCGTGAATACACCGGAGGGCATTCAACCGGAGCGAATCCCGCAGCCCAGTCCGTCTAATGTTGTTCACACCATGTTTTCAGAGCAGAACAGATGCGTTGGACGTCCCCTCTGCTGAGTTCAGGGTATAAGGGCAGAGTAAGGATTCGATCATAGAGAGCTTCTGTCTCGGGAAGGGATTCCGAGCCTCTGATTCTCTCCTTGTATGCCGCCTGTTGATGCACCGCAAACGGATAATGGACTGCGGTCGCAATACCCCGGGTTTGGAGAAATTCTCTGAGGGAAATCCGGTCAGCGCATTCAACGACATAGAGGTGCATGGCGTGCAACGTTTCCGGAACTTCGGCAGGCGGCAGAATGGCCGTTCCCTGAATCACCTCCGTGTATTTCTGAGCGATCATCCGCCTGCGGGCATTGTCATGCCCGAGAAACGGAAGCTTTACCCTGAGTATCGCTGCCTGCAGCTCATCGAGTCTGGAATTGATCCCAGGGATCTTTGAGACATGACGTTCTTCCCAGCCATACTCACGCAACCATTGTACCCTCCGGGCAATCTCAGGATTACTGGTGAGTACGGCTCCGCCATCGCCAATGGCTCCCATGTTCTTGGTTGGGTAGAAACTCACTGCTGCAGCCTCACCGAATGTCCCTACTCGTCCACCCCTGATCTCAGCACCACATGCCTGGGCACAGTCCTCGATCACCAAGAGTTTGTATCGGCGGGCAACATCGCATATCTGCTCCATGGGAGCGGGTTGTCCATAGATGTGAACGGGAAGTACGGCCTTTGTCCTGGAGCTGATTTTATCTTCGATCAGACGAGCATCCATGCATCGGGTCTGCGGATCAATATCCACAAATACGGGAACACCACCTGCAAGTTCAATGGCGGCAACTGTACCAACTGCGGTATGTGATACGGTGATCACCTCGTCTCCTGACCCGACGCCGCACCCCATCAAGGCCAGCATCAAAGCCTCGGTTCCGTTGGCTACGCCGATGCAGTGTTTGCATCCGGAGAATCCTGCAAACTCGCCCTCAAACTGATGGACCTCATCTCCGAGAATGTACCGTCCGCTTTCAAGAACCCGGAGAACAGCTGCACGAATCTCTTTTCTGTGCGCGCTGTACTGGGCCAGTGGACGGGAAACCGGGATAATTCTGTCAGTCATCGTTCTCGTTCCAGTAGTACGATGACTGTTCCTGGTAATACTCTATGGTCGTCCTGAGACCTTCTTCGAGGGTCACATGCGGTTTCCACCCCAGGGTGCTCGAGAACATCCCGTAGTTTCCGTAGTAATCGCCGATGTCGATCACCTTTCTGTCCTTTGGAAATGGAACCACCTGGTAGGTTCCTTTACCATGAATGCGTATCATGAGTTCAGCGGTATCCTTCAGGCTTATCGGATCATCGGCGCCCAGATTGCAAATCTGTCCGTGGGCCCGTTCATCCGGGGCAGCCATCACCAGGGCATCTACCACATCGTCTATGAAATTGAAGTCTCTCCTCTGTAACCCATCGCCATAGACCAGGATTGGTTTTTCCTCGATCAGCCTTCGTATCCAGATGCCGATAAACGTCTGGCGAGCGTCTTTGACTCTCATGCGCGGCCCGTAGGTATTCGTGAGCCTGAGCACTGAGGAACGGATACCGTACACTTTGTGATACACGATGTGATACCATTCCCCGGCCATCTTGTTGATTCCGTTGACATCGATGGGAGAAAGGGGATGATGCTCATCGACGGGCAGGTAGCGGGGCACACCATAGATCTGCCGGGTACTGGCAAATACGATTCTGATGTCAGGATTGTGCCACCTGCATGCCTCGAGGATGAAGAGTTGTGCCTTTGCATTGATCTCGAGATCGGTGAAGGGATCCTTCATGGAATCGAGATGACTGGTCTGTCCTGCAAGGTTGAAGAGGAAATCCTGGTTCTTCACAAGATACTTCATCGAGTGTTCATCACGAACATCAGAAAAGTTGATGTTCACGATATCCTTGATTGGTTCGACATTGTAGAGATTTCCGCCATACTCGGGAATCAGGCTGTCGATGAGGGTAACACAGGCTCCATACTCCACGAGACGAATCGCAAGGTTTGACCCGATAAACCCGAGTCCGCCGGTGATGAGAACGTTCTTGCCCCTGTAGTGTGATTCAAGTCCCATGATCGGCGCCTTTCTTCAATCCCTCTTCGCGTTCACGTAGTTTCGCGTACTTGATGAACACGTAATACATGGTTGACACGGCAATGACCAGTCCTGGAAATCCGTCAAGGAACCCCCTCTTGATCAGGTATTCCTTGATGAAGCGGAGGGGAGGCCGCAGGATAGGATCAACATATGAGAACGTCTTCCCCCTCGTAATCATGTCTTGGGCTGCAGTCTCTGAATACCTGTTGATGGTGTCGATCTGATCGGCGATATCACGGTAGTTGAAGTGGAAGTAGAAACCACACAATTCATCCACAACCCCTTGCACCTTGACATTTGCATGAAGGCCTCCCTCGAAGTTTCCTCTTGATTTCCTGAAAAGTCGTATCTCGGAGTCTGGAACCCAACCTCCGTGGAGAATCCATCTGCCGAGGTAGAATGTCCTGCGGTGTGCAACGTACCCATCGATCCTTCCCTTGTCCTGTTCGAGCCTTAGGGGAATCTCTTCTACCAAGGCTGGAGAAAGCTCTTCATCGGCATCGATGAAGAGAACCCATTCATGGCCAGCCTTTGAGACACAGTAATTGTACTGTTCCCTGAACCCAGGCCAGGGCCTCTGCTCGCAATGGGTTGCATACCGTTTCACGATGTCATAGGTTTCATCGGTGCTGAAGGAATCGACAACGATGATTTCGGATGCGATGGGAAGCACGCTTTTCAGCGCCTTTTCCACGGTCCGGGAGTTGTTGAAGGTGATCATGCACACCGAGATATCGGTCACGGTTTCTCCCCGTTTGAGGCTCGATACCTCCTCGTCATATTCATGCTCAGGGTCACCAACACAATGCGCATAGCTCTGCCTTCTCAGATCTCACTGGTAGGTCATATACACATACATCCCTCCCCATTGCAAGTATGCCTCTGCGGGACAAGATCTCGGATGTTCACGCTATATCTCATCAGAATTATATGGTACGCTATTTTGGAGTTGTGATGATGATTCATCATAGAGCATGCTCTCTTTTAGGGAACGGGCTTCCGTCTCTACGTGTCTTCTTGGGAGGTAGCGTAAGTCAGTCGTATTGAAAAAAACACGCTGTAAAGAAAGCAAGGTGATCACATGATACTGAACTGGCAAGATACCTACAAGAGTAGGTTGATGGACGCAAAAACAGCGCTCTCGAGAGTCCGGAGGGGTGCACGCATCTTCATAGGGTCGGCATGTGGGGAGCCCCAGTCCCTGGTACGTGCACTGATCGACACCGCCGAGAATCTCTCTGACACAGAGGTCATCCATTTTCTCGATCTGGGAATCGCACCCTACACCGATGAAGTCTTCGATGAAAATTTCCGGCACAATGCCCTGTTCATCGGAGCCAGCACCAGGTCGGCAATACAGGAAGGCAGGGCCGACTATACCCCCGTGTTTCTCTCGGAAATCCCGAAACTCATGGTCAGGGGGCGCATGACGATAGATGTTGCCCTGATCTGTGTCTCTCCACCTGACAATAACGGGTATGTGAGCCTGGGCATCTCGGTGGACATCACCAAGACTGCGGCAGAGGTTGCAGGCTATGTCATAGCCGAGGTCAACCCCAACATGCCGAGAACCCTCGGCGACAGTTTCCTCCACGTGAGCGAAATCAATGCCTTCGTGGAACACGACGCTCAGCTGCTGGAATTCGTACAGAAGACCCCGACCGATCTTGCGAAGAATATCGGGGAGCACATCGCAGAACTCATCGAGAATGAATCCACCATTCAGACAGGGGTGGGACGAATCCCGAACTCTCTCTACCCGTACCTCATGAACAAACGGGATCTGGGGATTCACACCGAAACGTTTACCGAGGGCATCATCGATCTCATCGAGGCAGGGGTGGTTACCTGCAGGAAGAAAACCCTGCACCCCGGCAAGATCATCGTGAGCTTCTGCATGGGCACGAGACGACTCTACGATTATGTGGACAACAACCCTCTCTTCGAGTTCCGCCCCAGCGGATATGTCAACGACCCCTACATCATTGCACAAAACGACAAGATGGTGTCGATCAACTCGGCCCTGACCGTGGATCTGACCGGGCAGGTCTGTTCCGATTCCCTGGGGTTTCTCTTCTACAGCGGGATCGGCGGTCAGGTTGACTTTGTCCGCGGTTCTGCCATGTCCAGACGTGGTCGTTCGATCATGACACTCCCTTCAACCACGGATGACGGGAAAAAATCCCGCATTGTTCCTTTCCTCGAACCGGGAAGCGGTGTGGTTGTGACCAGGGGAGATATCCAGTACGTGGTCACTGAATACGGAGTGGCCTACATTCATGGCAAATCCATCCGTGACAGGGCCATGGCACTCATCAACATCGCCCACCCCGACTTCAGGGAGGAACTCCTGGAAACAGCGAAAAAACAGGGATTCGTGTACAAGGATCAGATCCTCCCAGCAGTCCTCTACCCGAAAGAATACGAGACGTACTGGAAAGATTCCAGGGGTGAAGAGATTACCTTCAGACCCGTGAAACCCACTGATGAAAGGGCTATTCAGGACCTGATCTACGAACTTCCTGAACAGGATGTCTATACACGGTTCTTCCAGAATCTCAAGAACTTTCCCCACAGGATTGCGATGCCACTGTCCGCCATAGACTACAACGACAAGATGGCCATTGTTGCCGTTGAAGGAACCGAGACACCGGAGAGCAAGGAGCGGATCGTTGCCGTTGGACGCTATATCAGAGATCAGAACACGAACCTGGCGGAAGTTGCCTTCACCGTGGCGCGGGGATGGCAGGACAGGGGGATCGGCACCTTTCTCCTGCAGTACCTCATCAGGATCGCACGGGAAAAAAATATCAAGGGGTTCACGGCCGATGTCCTGGCACGAAATACAGCAATGATGAAGGTATTTTCAAAGTCGGGCCACCCCATGAAGACCGTGCTCGACTACGGTATCTATGAACTCGAGATCCGCTTCAGCGAGGAGCAGAAAACAGAGCAGACATGAGTTTGTGAACAGCGGGGTGACCTGATCTGTCTCAGACGTTCTGTCCCTCCAGGTGGCTGATCAGAAAATCCATGAGATCAGATATCGTGATAATGCCCACGAGCCTGCCCTCTTCAACCACCGGCAAGCCTCCGATTTTCTGCTGTTCCATGATCCGCGCAGCATCGACGACATCGGCATCGGGTCCTGTGCTCAAGGGCTTTCGGGTCATGCTGCTCTCTACCGTTACCGAGGAGAGCAGGTATTCGTCCTGGGATCGCTCATGGATGAGCATGGGAGAATTCAGGGCCTGCCTGATATCTCGATCTGTGATAATTCCCACAAGCATTCCCTCGTGTACAACGGGGATTCTCCTGAATTTACCAGAGGTCATCTTTGAAATGGCATTCTTTAGGGGTTCTTCAGGACCTATGGTCACAACCTCTTTCTGCATCAGATCTCGAATTTTCTTCATGCTCGTTCTCCTCGTTTACACACAGTTCACCTCTTCTTACCACAGAAGAGGTGAACTGTGTATGGAAGAGGGAACAGGCCTGAGTTTACTAGAAACGAGCAGAGGTTATGAAGCATCCCCCGCCGCTGGCATCCGATTCCGAAACCTCGACCGCCTCGGTCTCTTCAGAAGAAATCCTGAACTTTCCAAGTTCCTGGGTCGAGAATTTCACCAGACCATCGGTAACATCGACCGGGCTGACATCCATCCACGTCTTATTCCACGAATCGTACCGTTCTATGGCGGGGTTCTCTCCCTCAAAGAAGACGGCGATGGATGCAGGTTTTGCCAGAGAAAGACCATAGGGGAGGATATCAAATTCAATGCTGTTTTCCCCTACGAATACGATGGCGGACACGGCTCCGAGATCGGTATTTCCCAGGCCCAGGAGGACCTCTCTGGAGAGCGAGTCTGAGCTGAGTTCGATGCCGACTCCCGAAGACACATCCTCCATGCTCATCGTGTATCCAGGCTCGAATGAACTCACGAGGAAGATCCGCGAGGTGATGGATATTCTGAGTCGGTAGACAAGTTCGAAATCATGCTT
>DSBG01000029.1 GCA_011046135.1 Deltaproteobacteria bacterium | reverse complement strand
TGAACAGCTGGCCCGACAATGTGAACCTCGACAAGGCGCGCCGTCTGCTCTGGCCGATCAAGCAGAAATACGGCCGGAAACTCTCCTGGGCCGATCTCATGATTCTCGCCGGCAACTGTGCGCTCGAGTCGATGGGATTCAAGACCTTCGGCTTCGCCGGAGGACGCGAGGACGTCTGGGAACCGGAAGAGGATATCTATTGGGGCGCTGAGGACGAATGGTTGGGCGACAAGCGCTACTCCGGGGACCGCGACCTCGAAAACCCGCTTGCTGCCGTACAGATGGGACTCATCTATGTGAACCCGGAAGGTCCAAACGGCAACCCGGACCCGGTGGCCTCGGGCCGTGACGTTCGCGAGACCTTCGCACGCATGGCCATGAACGACGAAGAAACCGTGGCACTGGTCGCCGGCGGGCACACCTTCGGCAAATGCCATGGCGCAGGATCGGCGTCCCATGTGGGTCCTGAGCCCGAGGGTGCCCCCATCGAGGAACAGGGCCTCGGATGGAAGAGCACCTTCGGCACGGGCAAGGGCGGTGACACGATCAGCAGCGGCATCGAAGGTGCCTGGAAACCGAACCCGACCAAGTGGGACCTGGGCTATCTGAGGATCCTGTTCAAATACGAGTGGGAACTGGTCAAGAGCCCGGCCGGCGCTCACCAGTGGCTGGCCAAGGATGTTGACGAAAAGGACATGATCGTCGATGCTCACGATCCGTCGAAGAAGCACCGGCCGATGATGACCACGGCGGATCTCTCGCTGCGCTTCGACCCCATCTACGAGCCCATCGCGCGGAACTTTATGAAGAACCCGGAAAAATTCGCCGACGCCTTTGCCCGGGCCTGGTTCAAGCTGACCCACCGCGACATGGGTCCGCCTTCGCGCTATCTCGGCTCGGAGGTACCTGCAGAAGAACTGATCTGGCAAGATTCTGTCCCAGCTGTCGATCATGAACTCATCGACGCACAGGACATCGCTGCCCTCAAGAGCAAGATCCTTGCCTCGGGCCTGTCGGTTTCACAACTGGTCCAGACCGCCTGGGCCTCGGCCTCCACGTTCCGTGGCTCCGACATGCGCGGCGGGGCGAACGGGGCGCGCATCCGTCTTGCCCCGCAGAAAGACTGGGACGTCAACCAGCCGGCCCAGCTCAAGAAGGTGCTTGAGACCCTCGAGGGAATCCAGAAGGCGTTCAACAGCGCGCAGACCGGCGGGAAAAAGGTGTCACTGGCCGATGTGATTGTCCTGGGTGGATGCGCGGGTGTCGAGAAGTCTGCGAAGAATGCCGGCCACGATGTGATCGTTCCCTTCACACCTGGCCGCACGGATGCGTCCCAGGATCAGACCGACGTGGCCTCCTTCGGCGTGCTCGAACCGGTTGCTGACGGGTTCCGGAACTACCAGAAAACCACATACGCCGTATCGGCAGAGGAACTGCTGGTGGACCGGGCGCAACTGCTGACGCTCACCGCTCCAGAGATGACGGTTCTCATAGGCGGCATGCGCGTCCTGAATGCAAACTATGGACAGTCCCCGCACGGGGTCTTCACCAAGCGGCCCGAGGCGCTCACCAACGACTTCTTCGTGAACCTGCTCGACATGGGCACAGTGTGGAAGGCAGCCTCGAAAGACGAAGACACGTTCGAGGGGCGTGATCGCAGCACAGGCGAACTCAAGTGGACCGGTACCCGTGTGGACCTCATTTTCGGTTCGAACTCCCAACTCAGGGCAATAGCGGAAGTCTATGGATGTGAGGACTCCCAGGAGAAGTTCCTGCGCGACTTTGTAGCGGCGTGGAACAAGGTGATGAACCTTGACCGCTTCGACATCGCCCGATCGTAGCCTGAACTTCTCCACAGGCTTCTGACAGAGCGGCGTCACGACGCTCAGCTGACAGAGGGTTGCAGCGGACGGCTTCCGGCCGCCGCTGAACCGAAATGTCAGACCCTCGTCCAAGGGTACGGATGCATTGCTGCTGTTGGCGAAAAGGTGAACCGGAGGATGCTCCATCAAAGAGGTGCAGTGATGCGAAGCAAGCTGATTTCTCTGTTCATGGTGCTCCTGGGGGTTTCCCGGGCAGCACCCTGATCTTCCATGAAGGCTCCGGTGCCGGGGAACCGGCAAAAGTATTTGACGAGATCCGCATTCCCGTCGTACCCATCAACAATGACATGCGGCCCATCAACCATGATAACGATCCGGCCTTTTGCAGACAGCGACTGGAGCGCTACCTGGCGCGTGATCGAGCCCGTGTTCCGCTCCGGCGAGACCTACCCGTTTCCCCCTGACATCACGGAAGCAGAGGCCCGAAAGGTCTGGATTGAAATCCCTTCCGAAACCTTTGTCGCTGTGGACGGAACCGATGATATCCTCGGCACCTACTACATCAAGCCGAATCAGCCCGGGCTCGGGGCTCATGTCTGCAACTGCGGCTACATCGTTGCGGAACATGCCCGCGGCAGGGGCATCGCCACCGGGTTGTGTCTCCACTCTCAGAGAGAGGCCCTTGAGAGAGGGTTTCGAGCCATGCAGTACAACCTGGTCGTCTCCACGAACGAGGTCGCTTTCAGGCTCTGGAAGAAAAACGGGTTCGATGTCATCGGGGCCCTTCCGGAAGCCTTCCTGCACGCTCGGCTCGGCTATGTGGACGCCTTCGTCATGTACAAGCGGCTCACAGCCCAGAAGTCTCCCAATTAGCAGAGGCCGGAAACGGGCACCTGACCAGGCAACCTCGAAAGGAGGTATCGATGCATCCTTTCCATTCCCTGATTGAACAGGGGCTCATCGACCGGGCACCGAAAGCAAAAGTGCTGGGTATCGGAGGCAGCCCAAGGAAAAACGGCAACTCGGATGTACTCCTGGACCACCTGCTCAAAGGGGTGCGCGCACAGAAGATCCCCAGCTTCAAGGTTCAGCTGCGGGACGTCCGGTTTCAGCCGTGCATCGGCTGCGAGCAGTGTAGGAAGAATCAGATCTGCACCGGGCTCATCGATGGGATGTCCATCCTCTACCCGAGAGTCTTCGAGAGCCGGGGCCTGGTCCTCGTGTCCCCTACGCACAACTACAACGTAACGGCCTGGATGAAGGCGTTCATTGACCGCCTCTACTGCTGCTACCACTTCGATGACACTCGCCCGAGGGGCTGGTCGAGCCGACTTGCGGGCCAGGGGCGCACGGCTGTGGTGTCGGCGGTGTGCGAGCAGGCGGATTCATATGACATGGGCTTTACCCTCGAGGCGATGCGACGCCCCCTCGAAGCACTTGGCTATGACGTGATCGGCGAATTGCCAGTGTTTGGGATCTTTGAAAAGGGGGGCGTCAGGGAGAAGACCGACCTGCTCGATGCTGCCGAGAAGCTCGGGGCTGAGCTGGCAGAAGCCCTCATGCGATGAATTCACTGCAGCACACCTCGAAACGGCCCCAACAGCTGCAACACCTGAGGATGCACTGATCCCATAAAAAGGTGGGTCCTCCTGTCGTGCTATCACCCAGGGGAAGATTCCGTGTTTCAGATTCTACCCTCTTCCACGCCGTGGCACGCAAGGAGCCTTCCGGAATCGTATTCAGCAAGGAGGGGAACTTCCTCCCTGCACCGGGCAAAGACATGGGGACACCTCTTGTGGAAAACACATCCCTTTGGCAGATCGATGGGGGTCGGCACCTCTCCTTTCAACTTGATGTGCCTGGCCTTTTTCGTCCCGAGAACAGGGATGGCGCTCAGGAGCGCCTGGGTGTAGGGATGGCGCGGGCGGGTGAAGAGTGCTTCGGTGCGGGCAAGCTCGCAGATCGTGCCCAGGTACATGACGGCGACACGGGTGCTGATGTGCTTCACCACCGACATGTCATGGGTTATGAACAGGTAGGTCAACCCCCGTGTCTCCTGAGCCTCCATGAACAGGTTGAGGATCTGAGCCTGGATGGATACATCCAGGGCAGAGATGGGCTCGTCCGCAACGATGAACTCCGGCTCCACCATCAAGGCCCTTGCAATAGAGATCCTCTGTCTCTGGCCGCCTGAGAACTCATGGGGATACCTCGATGCCCAGAGAGGATCCACTCCCACCTGCTCCATGATTTCCGAGACAAGATCCCGTGCCTCCAGCATGGTGATGGCGGGATTGTGGAAGAGAACCGGCTCCATGAGCGTCTGCTCCACCTTCATGCGAGGATTGAGCGATGCATAGGGATCCTGAAACACCATCTGCATCTTTCTTCGATAGGGCAGCATCTCTCTGGCGTTCAGGACATCTATTCGGGTACCGTAGTAGTAGATCTGACCGCTGCTCGGGGGGTATAACCCCAGCACAGCCCGTCCGAGGGTCGATTTCCCGCATCCGGATTCTCCCACAATGGAGAAGGTTTCTCCGGCAATAATGGAAAAGCTCACATCGTTGAGGGCATGGACGACGGTCTTCTTCAGCACTGGCCGCATGTTTTCCAGGGAGAGCTTCTCCAGAAACCCCCCGGATATGTCGAAGTGCTTCGTGATGTTCTTCACTTCAAGAAGCGGCGGTGTCGGGTTCATGAGCTTCTCCCAAAGAGTCCTTCTCCCAGATGGCAGGCAACCTCCCTGCCGAACGACTCATAGTACCTGAGGTCCGGAACCTGGTGCCGGCATACCTCCATGCGATACTCGCACCGCGGGTGAAAGGAGCATCCTGGAGGGATGGTCATGAGGCTCGGCATCATCCCGGGAATCTGGTTCAGCCTCCGCTCACTGTGGACGCTTCCGGGCAGCGCGTTGATGAGACCCCGGGTGTAGGGGTGCATGGGCGTGTGGATGACAGCCTCGGTGCTTCCCAGCTCCACGATCTTGCCTGCATACATCACCGCAATCGTTTCGGTGACCTGGGAAACCACGGCAAGATCGTGGGTGATCAGGATAAGAGCGGTTTTCTCCGATTCGCACAGCTCCAGGAGTAGGTCGAGGATCTCTGCCTGAATCGTCACATCCAGGGCTGTCGAGGGCTCGTCGGCGATGATAAGGGCGGGGTCTGCCAGAAGGGCGATTGCGATGACGATCCGCTGCCGCATGCCGCCGGAGAGTTCGTGGGGATACTGGCTCAGGCGTTTTTCCGGAGAAGGGATGTGAACCTTCCGCAGTGTCTCCAGCGCCCTGTCCCGACATTCATCCTCGGTAAACTTCCTGTGGGCCAGGAGGGTTTCCACCATCTGTTCACCGATGGTCAAGACCGGGTTCAGGGTCATCATGGGATCCTGGAAGATCATGCTGATCCTGTTGCCCCTGATATCCCTCATCTCCTCTTCATCGAGGTGCGCGAGATCCCTGCCTTCGAAGAGGATCCGTCCCGAGGCGATGTATCCGGGCTTGCTGATGAGATTGATGATGGAAAACCCGGTGACGGATTTTCCCGCCCCGCTCTCCCCCACGAGGCCAAGACGCTGTCCCTTGTCCAGAGCGAAGCTGACCCCGTCCACTGCGGTCAGGTCGCCGAAGCGCAGCGCAAATCTGATGACAACGTCTTCAAGCTGGAGCAGGTGCTGCATCTCTTATCCTTTGTACAACTTGGGGTTCAGAACATCCCTGAGCCAGTCTCCCAGCAGGTTGATGACGAGAATGAGGAGCACGAGAAAGATGCCGGGAAACAGGGTGATCCACCATGATCCGGAAAAGATATACTCAAAGCCCGAGTTGATGAGCGAGCCGAGAGATGGCCTGGTCACCGGCATGCCGAGGCCGAGAAACGAAAGGGCTGCCTCGCTCATGATGGCATTGGCCACCTGAACCGTCGATATGACGAGAACCGGGGAGACGGTGTTGGGCAGGATATGACGGCCCATGATCCGCTGTGCCCTCAGGCCGATGACCCGTGCCGCTTCGACATATTCCTTCTTCTTTTCCGCAAGCACCGAGGCCCTCACTGTCCGGGCATACTGGGGCCATTCAGCCAGCCCGATTATGATGACGAGCATGGGTACGGCAAACTGTTCATACAGGCCGACCCCGAAGGCCTCCTGGAATATGGCGCCCAGGAAGATGGCCACCATCATGGTGGAAAAGGAGAGCTGCACATCGGCCATACGCATGAGGAACGAGTCGATCCTGCCCCCTAAGTAGCCGGAAATGAGGCCGATGACCACGCCGATGAATGCCTGCATGAGCACCGCCAGGCAGCCGATTATGATGGAGACGCGCATACCGTAGAGCAGGGTGCTCAGCATGTCCCTGCCCTGGCTGTCGGTCCCCAGGATGAACTCAGGGCTGCCCCCATCCATCCACATGGGAGGCATCTCCGCGTTGAGGATATCGATGGACGAGGAGTCGTAGGGGTTGTGGGGTGCTATGAGTGGGGCCAGGAAGCTCACGAGCACGAGGACGATGAGGATCAGCGAACAGGCAATGGCAACGCTGTCACGGAGGAAACTGTAGAGCAGGAACGATTGTCTGAACCTCCTCCACCAGTCCATCACTGACTCCCCTGTATTCTCACCATGGGGTTCACAAGCCCGTAGATGATGTCAACGATGGTATTGACCACCACGAAAATAATTCCGACGACCATGAGATAGGCCACCAGAAGCGTGGTGTCTGCCCTCTCCACAGCCTCGATGAAGAGAAACCCGAGGCCCTGCCACTGGAAGACCGTCTCGGTCAGGATGGTGAAGGCGATCATGGTCCCAATCTGAACGCCTCCCACGGTGATGACCGGCAGCAGGGTGTTCTTGAATGCATGCACGTACCAGATCCGCTTTTTGTGAAGCCCCTTTGCCCAGGCGAACTTGATGTAGTCCGTCTCCAGGACCTCCATCATCTGGGACCGTATGAGGCGGATAAACAGGGGGAGCATGATGGAAGACAACGCAATGCTCGGCAGGATCAGGTGTTTCAGCCCATTCAGGCTTAGCAGCCCGCTCCCCCACCCGCCGATGTACACGAGCTGTCCCCTCCCGAAGGAAGGAAGCCAGCGAAGTTCAACAGAAAAGATGTAGATGAGCATGATGGCGGTGAGAAAGACCGGGATGGACACGCCCACGATACTCAATCCCATGATAATACGTGATAAAATGCTTCTGGGATTGATGGCGCAGTAGATCCCCAGGGGAACGGAGAGAAAAATGATGATGAGGCTGCTGACAAAGACAAGCTCCAGTGTTGCTGGAGCTTTTGAGAGGATGACCTGCAGTGCCGGCCTCTTGAAAAAGAACGACATACCCACATCGCCCTGGACGGCCTTGCCAAGAAACCGTACGTACTGGGTGAAGAACGGGTCGTTGAGCCCCATCTTGTCCCGCAGGGCCTCTCTCTCGTCGGCAGATACCGATATTCCCACGATATCACGAACAGGGTCGCCGATCTGGTGCTGGATCGTGAAGCACAGAAAGCTGATGACGAGCATCACAAAGACGCCCTGGATGATCCTTCTAACCGTGAATGCAAACATCTCGTCGCCATCTCAGTGAAGAACAGGGAGCACATACCCCTGGATACATGCCCCCTGCGTCTCGGTCTGTTGCCTTTTAAGTCAACTCAGTGAATAACCAGATCTCCGAAGTACGGGAAATTCATCACGTTGACGATTGCCTCGATGCCGACGTTCTTCTTGCCGGCCCAGGAGAGGTTCTGCCAGTGCAGCGGGATATAGGCTGCTTCATCGTAGAGGATCTGCTCTACCTCCTGAAGCATGACGGAGCGTTTTGCAGCATCGGTCTCTGTCTGACTCGCGAGCACGAGTTGGTCCACCCGGGAATTGCAGTAGTTTCCGCTGTTGTACTGGCCGTAGCCGGTCTCCTTGTTCGGGCACATCACGAGGAACTCCGAGTAGTTTGCAGAATCCTCGGTATCGGGATGCCAGCCGATCAACTGGATGTCAGCCACCTGGGCGTCGAACTGATCCCAGTACTGTGCCTTGGGCATGGTCTTCAGGTTCACCTTGATATTGATCCTGGCGAGCATGGCAGCAGCGGCCTCGGCAATCTTCTCGTCGTTGACGTAGCGATTGTTGGGCGCGATCATGGAGCAGGTAAACCCCTTCTCGTAGCCTGCCTCCTTCATGAGGGCTTTTGCCTTGTCCAGGTCATAGCGCGGCTTGAGGTTCGGGTTGTATCCCGCAAATCCCTCGGGAGCCTGCTGGGCCGCTACCGTTGCCGTTCCCTTCATGATGGTTTTCACGATCCCCTCGTTGTTGATGGCATAATCGATGGCCAGGCGGACCCGGGGATCCTTGAACTCCGGCCTCCTGTTCTGGTTGAGCTGGAGGATGATGATGCGGCTCCCTGACATGGTGACCAGCTGGGAGTTCTTGCTGTTCGCCACCCGGTCGTAGTCCTGGGGAGGCACAGGCATGATGAAGTCCACATCACCGGAGAGAAGGGCTGCCACGCGGGTAGCGTCGTTCTTGATGGGGGTCAGGATGATCTTGTCCACGTTGCCAGGAGAGTTTGTATCCCAGTAGTCCTTGAACTTCTCGAAGATGGTCTCTACCCCCTGTTCCCTCTTGGTCACCCGGTATTTCCCGGTTCCCGACTCGTTGTTCAGGGCAAAGGAAGGCCCGGTCTTGTCGATGGCATCCTTGGGTCTGCCTGCCTCGTCCGTCCCCGTGTAGAACACACTGTCCATAGGGAAGATGTAGGTCGCCATGCTCAGAACCAGGGAGTAGGGCTCTTTAGTCACAAGATCGCAGGTATAGTCGTCGACGATGTTCACCCCGACAAAGGGTTCGAACAGGCCTTTGAAATCCTGGCTTCTCTTGAGCCGCTCCACCGTCCACTTCACATCCTTTGCCGTAAAGGGATTGCCGCTGTGGAACTTCACCCCCTTGCGCAGGTAGAACCGCATGGTGTTCGCATCGATGAGCTCCCACCGTGTCGCAAGCCTCAGCTCGAATTGCATGTCTTTGGTCCACCTGACAAGCGGGTCAAACGCCATGTGGGAGTACTGGAGCATGCCGCCAGAGAGCTGTACATGAGGGTCGAGAGATACCGGGTCGGCATCCATAGCAAGCTTCAGCGTCTTACCCGAGGCAGCCTGTGCCTGCGCACTGCCCTGGGTAACCACTACCAGGCTGATGGCGATAAGGGCCCCGACAAAACACCATAGAATCTTTTTCATCATCATACCTCCTCCTCTTGAGAACTCTGATTCCTTATCCTCATTGGCTGAAAGTACGCATGGGAAAAAGAAAAGTCAAGCTGTTATGAGCGTGAAGGAGGCTGGCTCCAGGTACATGATGGAGCTTTACACCACTTGTCGTCGTATCGGATTACCTGTGAACGGGAAAGACCATGACACACTTCTGACCCCTGTCATTTTTTCCTTCCTGTTGAGCATGGTACTACACTCGTGCTGATAGTCGACGATTGCATCGAATGGCTATGATAACAATTGCATGCTGAACCTGGTTTATTCCACTACGTATCCTTTATAAATACCTTATTTGTATTTTTTATTTGACATAAATGGATTGTAATGCTACATAACAGCACCATTGTACTTGATACCACCCTATTTAATTCACCAATATAGTAATTCATGGGGTTAAATAAGCACCATCAGATGCAATTTATTGAAAGGAAAGTACTATGTCAATGTCATGTCAAAGAGATTCAGGAGGGTATGTGCTCCGAGAACCGTGCATTGAAGACGGCCTGCATATTCACAGACTGGTTGAGAGATCGAAGTCAATGGATCTCAACTCACTCTACAGTTACCTTTTGCTTGCGGATCATTTTCACGAAACCTGTGTGGTTGCCCAGAACAATGGGGCTCTCATAGGGTTTATTTCAGCATATGTGCATCCCGGCAAAAACAATACGCTCTTTGTCTGGCAGGTCGTAGTCGATGAACAAGAGCGCAGAAAGGGTATCGCACGGAAGATGCTTGAAAATCTAGTGATGCGGGCTAAGCTGAAAACCATCTCCTACCTCGAAACCACGATCAACCCCTCAAACCAGAGCTCTCGATTTCTTTTCGAGTCATTTGCAAAAAGCATGCATGCTCCCTGTATCACCTCCATCCTGTTCTCCAGCGATCTCTTTGGAGACACACACCATGAAGCAGAAATGATGTACAGGATAGGCCCCTTTCACGCTCAGTAGCGGCGTCTTTCAGACAACACAGCTGTAACAGGAACTATCAAAGACCAGCACAAAACTATTTTAAAGGACGAACTTATGAGAATATTTGATCAGTTGGAATCACAGGTTCGAAGCTATGTAAGGCATTTCCCCACGGTATTTCAGAAGGCAAAAGGATCACATCTCTATGACGAACAGGGCAAGAAATTTATTGACTTCTTCGCCGGAGCAGGCACCCTGAATTATGGGCACAACAATCCCAAGGTCAATGAGGCCCTCATCGAGTACATCCAGAACGACGGTATCGTACATGGGCTCGACACGGCAACAAGCGCGAAGAAAAGATTTCTGGAGACGTTTTACTCGACGATTTTGGAACCACGATATCTGGAATACAAGATCCAGTTCGCCGGTCCTACAGGCACGAATGCTGTCGAGACCGCACTGAAGCTCGTCAGGATGGTCAAAGGACGATCCAACGTCATCTGTTTTACCAATGCCTTTCACGGCCTGACCATGGGTTCGATGGCGGTTACCGGAAATGCCTTTTATCGTGACGAGGCATTCATAAACCGCATCAATGTCACCTTCATGCCCTATGACGGTTATTTCGGTGATGAGGTGGACACCTCGGCGTATCTCAGAAAATTTCTCGAAGACAAGAGCAGCGGCGTCGACCTGCCGGCAGCAATCATTCTCGAGACAGTTCAGGCAGAAGGCGGTGTGAATGTGGCCTCCGATCGATGGCTCAAGGAGATCGAGCAGGTATGCAGAGACTTCGATATCCTGCTCATCGTGGACGACATCCAGGTGGGAAACGGCAGAACCGGAACCTTCTTCAGCTTTGAACCCTCGGGAATCAATCCAGACATCGTCACGCTGTCAAAATCCATCGGCGGAGGGCTTCCGCTCTCGCTGGTGCTGCTCAAACCTGAACTCGATCAGTGGAGGCCGGGGGAACACACCGGCACATTCCGGGGAAACAATCTGGCATTTGTGGCATCCACCGAGTTGCTGAGCTACTGGGAAAACGGGAATCTCACCGAGGCGGTCAGATACAAGGAGAACCTCCTCAGGGACGGACTCGAAGAGATCGCGCAGAAGTATCCCGATATCGAGGCACGGATTCGAGGAAAGGGGTTGATCTACGGGTTCACCATCCCGTTCCAGGGATTCTGCCGTGAGGTGTCTTCCGAGGCCTTCAGGAGAGGACTCATCATAGAGCTTGCGGGGGCGAACGACGATGTACTGAAATTTCTCCCACCCCTTGTTATTGAAGAGGAAGTGCTCAAAGAGGGGTTGAAAATCATCGATGATGCCATCGGGGTCGTGCTGGACCAGAGAAATGCAATGATCAGGGGAGAGGTCGCATGCTCGTAAGAACACTCGATGAAATCAGGGGAACCTCCCGTGAGGTGTTTGCCGAGAACAACAACTGGGCAAGCGCGAGACTGCTCCTGAAAGATGACAATATGGGCTTTTCTCTCCACGAGACCACTATCTTCGCCAATACCCAGACACTCATCTGGTATAAGCATCATCTCGAGGCGGTCTACTGCATCGAGGGTGAAGGAGAAGTGGAGACCCTCGATGACGGAAAGGTCTATCCGATACACCCGGGAACCATGTATGCCCTGGACAATCACGACAGGCACGCCTTGAGGGCCTTTTCCCGGATGAGGCTCGTGTGCGTGTTCACTCCGGCTCTTGCGGGAAGAGAGGTTCACCTGCCCGACGGATCCTATCCTCTTGCAGAAGAATCTCCCTGCTCCCGATAGAGAGGAACAGTACATATGGTCGATCCAGAACCAGACATACCAGTGATACGCTTTGACGAGGGACCCTCACCGAGGGCTCGTCTCGGATTTGTAATCCTGGCCACCGATGAAACGAGCGAGGTGGATCTGTATCGATCGTCACCCCGTGGTGTCGGCCTCCATTTCAACCGAATCGAATCCCCTGGCGACATAACTGCACAGAATCTCTCTCGTCTTATGGCTGGGATCGGAAACACGGCGTCTCGGATACTTCCCGGATCTGGAGTTGATGTCGTCAGCTTTCACTGCACCGCAGGCAGCCTTCTCCTGGGTGAACGAGCCGTTCAACAGCGGCTTGCACAGGCGTGTCCCGGCGCCTTGCCGACAACGACTGTTTCCGCCCTCTCCCATGCGATCGAACAGATGAAGATCGACGCCTTTTCCCTGCTCACCCCGTATACCGATGATATCAATGAGGCCTTTGTGCACCATTTTTCTTCCCAGGGGTTCAGGATCCCGAGAGTGCTGGGAATGCAGCTCAGGACCGATCCGGAGATTACCCGCGTCAGCAGGGACACCATCCGTGCATGGGCCAAAGAGGCAGACCACGAGGATGCCGACGCTCTTGTCATCAGCTGCACCGGCCTTCGATCCTCAGGGCTCATTGCGGAACTTGAAGAGCGTCTCAACAAACCAGTTCTCACGAGCAACCAGGCGTCTCTATGGCACATGCTGCGAAAGGCGGGTCTGGACGACACCATCCCACGTCTGGGTATGCTTTTTTCACACTGACGGCTGAATCACGCCACGACACCATCACATGAGGAAGAAACCATGGAACATACGGTAACCTGTAAATTTGGAGGAAGTTCACTGGCAAACGCAGGGCAGCTCGAAAAGGTTCGCTCGATCATCGAGGATGATCCAAACAGACGCTATGTTGTCGTTTCCGCGCCGGGCAGGGATGATGGAGACTGCGATAAGATCACCGATCATCTCCTCAACATTGCCACAGAGGGGATCCACTTCAGAGAGCAACGAAAGGATACTTCCCCCAAGCAAAGTTACGACAGCGTTGTGGGAACATTCACCCGGTTGATAGATCAAAGTGGAATTGACGGCAGCGATCTACTGTCCGACCTGAAGAAAGACCTGAACACAACGCTCAGCACCGATAAACGCATCGATTTCATCGCATCCCGGGGAGAACACTACCATGCAAAGCTGATCTGCCGTTTCTTCCAGAAGAAGGGAATGCATGCCCGGGTCATGATGCCTGAAGATATCGGGTTTGTCGTGAGCGACGATTTTTCCAATGCCAGAGTGCTTCCAGAGGCCTATGACAACCTGAAAGAACTCAAAAGCTTGGATGGGATTACCATTATTCCGGGATTTTACGGGGTTACCAGGGAAGGTGATGTAGCTGTTTTTTCACGTGGCGGGTCGGACCTTACTGGCGGAGAGGTTGCCTATGCCATCAACGCTGCTGTATACGAGAACTGGACCGATACCGACGGGGTCTACCAGGTGGACCCGCAGCTTGTACGTGATGCACGGGTGATCCCGCGTCTCACCTATAAGGAAATCAGACTGCTTTCCTCCAAGGGCTTCGATGTGTTCCATTTCGATGCAATGATCAACTGCAAAAAGCGCAACATCCCCATCAACATCAGGAACACGAACAACCCCACCGCCCCGGGAACACTCATCGTCTCAGAAAGGGTGCCAGAAGAAACTGCCGTCGGCATCGCACGTCGGGACAACGTCGCCTACATTTACCTCGCAAAGGACGGCCTTGGTGAGGTTATCGGTGCGACCAAGGATGTCCTCGATATTCTCGAAAAACATGCTGTAAAGACGTATCACTATCCGACTGATAAGGACGATCTGGCCGTGCTTGTCGATCAGAACGACCTCATCAGCAATGCAAATATCATCCGTGAGGAAATCGAACATTCCCTGAAACCTGATGTCCTGGAGATGATCTACAACCTCTCGATCTTGTCTCCAGTGGGCCTGGGGATGAAGCACAATCCCGGCATCCTGGCCAGGGCTGCAGCTGCGCTGATGGATGAGAAAATCAGCATAGAAATCGTTGATCAGGGTCCGGGACAGATCAGCTTTCACTTCGGAATACAGGGCTACTTTGCCGATGCTGCCCTGCAGACACTCTACAAGAGCCTTATCGAAAACGGATACCCTATGACATAGTTGCGCAGGGGAGGCACTTGAAATATGACGTGACCTCCAAAGGAGAACAACCAGGGCTCTAACCTTACCGGATCTTTTCTTAAAAAACGGTGCGCTCGAACCACACATCGGTTCGAAAACTTAATGTCCATCACGGGAATGACCACAGCACCTGGGAGTTCGTCAACTCGATGCTCGGGTAGTGGAGATCGTTCCCCAGAACGGCTGAAAACCCATGCGCCTGGGTGCTGTTTTGTGCTATAGGGATCTCAGTGTGGTCCAACCTTCCGTGACAACACCCGAGGAGGTGGTATGAAGTGGTTTGTGATGGTTCTTCTGATCCTGGTTCTTCTGCTGGTGGGTGTCTATCTTGTTCTCAACCCCGAAAAAAACGATCTCGATGATAGCGAGCGGGCACGCCTGAGCGGCACGTACCTGCAGCTCTCCGACGGAGTCACGCACTACCGGCTCGATGGTCCGGCTGGAGGCAGGGTCGTGGTCCTGGTGCATGGCGGCACGGTTCCCATATGGACGTGGGACAGGCAGGTTCCAGCCCTCATCGATGCAGGGTTCCGTGTGCTCACCTACGACAAGTACGGCAGGGGCTATTCCGACAGACCAGAGGAGACCTACGACCAGGAGCTCTACCTCAGACAGCTCCTGGAACTGGCTGACCGGCTGTCCCTGACAGAGCCCTTCGACCTGGTCGGCCTGTCACTGGGCGGAGGCACCGTTATCAACTTCACTGCCCGCCATCCCGAGCGGGTGCGTTCCCTGGTTCTCATCGCACCCCTGATTCAAAACTTCAAGATCTCCACCCTGATGCGCACCCCTGTTCTCGGAGAGTTCATGGCCCGCACCGTCGGAATCCGTGTCATGACGGAGCGCTTCGTTTCCCTCTTCGACCAGGTCGAGAATGCCGATCGCTACACCAGTCTCTTCATCGAGCAGACAACCTACCGGGGATTCCAGCGCTCGGTCCTCTCCATGCTCAGGAGCGATGCAGTGGGTGATTACCGCGATGCTTACAGGAGGGTGGGCGATCAGGAACGTGAAACCCTCCTGATCTGGGGGACCGAGGATACCGAGGTTACCCGGGAGATGATCGAAGAGGTCCGGGAGTCCCTTCCCCGCCTGAGGTTCGAACCGATCGAAGGTACCGGGCATGGCGTGGTGTTCCAGCGACCACAGCGCGTCACCGATCTGATTCTCGACTTCCTCCAGCCCCATGAAGACTGAACGACCAGCAGCGACCCTCGCCGCACGTGTCCATAAATGGATCGTACGGGTTCTCCTGGTCATCATGGCCGTGGAGCTGGTGTTCCTCATCGTCGAACAGCAGTGGCTGTCCTCCTTCCTGATCTGCATCATCATGGCCATCGTCGTCTCACCCGAGGTGCTCAGGAAACGGTTCAAGGTGACCATCCCCACCGAGTTCCAAGTGCTCGCCATCATCTTCGTGTTTGCAGCGCTCTTCCTTGGCGAGATCCGCGACTTCTACGCCCGGTTCTGGTGGTGGGACATCGCGCTCCACACGAGTTCGGGGCTGCTGCTGGGCATCGTCGGATTCCTCCTCGTCTATGTCCTCAACGAGGATGACAGGGTAGATCTCTACATGCACCCGCGTTTCGTGGCGCTCTTTGCCTTCCTGTTCGCCGTGGCCGTCGGGGCGCTCTGGGAGATCTTCGAGTTCAGCATGGACCAGATCGTTGGCACGAACATGCAGAAACCCATGCTGGGGGACCCCTCGGGTCTGACAGACACCATGTGGGATATCATTGTCGATACCCTGGGGGCCTTTGCCATCAGCACCCTCGGCTGGTGGTACATGAAGCAGGGGAAACGCTCCTTCATCGAGAACTGGATCCATACATTCATCGAGAAGAATCCCCAGTTCTTTCCATACTGATATGTACCAGCAGGAACGAAGACAGCCCGAGCCTCACCGGGGGCTCCCCTCCTGATCCTTCCGGCCGTTACTGGATCTGGCGGCAATAGGTTTCCCGGGTGAAGCAGACCAGCGCCAGAGCCATCACGGCGAACAGAATCATGAGGAGGAAGGCGCTTCGATACGCACCGACATCGTAGAGACGCACCCCGTTTTCAATGACGCCGCCCCAGCGCCTGTCGAGAACGACACCGATGGCAGGCTGGAGAATCATGGGCCCGAGCATCACCCCCATGTTGCACACCCCTGACACTGTCCCCGCAAGATCCAGGGGCAGCGATTCCTTGAGAAAGGCAAAGTTCACGATAATGGTCCCTGCAGCGAAACCGATGGCAAGCAGGAGCACGACCAGGAGTGCCAGGGGAAGACCTGGCAGGCCTATGACGAGGGTCCAGCAGACCAGGGTGAGAACAGCACACGCCAGATATAGGGGTTTTCTCCTGCCCATCCGATCGGACAACGCCCCGAGGACCGTGCCGCCGGTCGCCATGGCAACGAGCATGAGGGAGGTGATGGCAGCTGCCTGGGCCTGGGGAAGCCCATGGAGGGTCGAGAGATAGGGAACTCCCCACAGCCCTGAAAACGCGAGCATCGGCCCGATGATGCCCGCCGGGGCCAGCGAGAGGAGCCAGGCATTGCGGTAGTGCAGGATGCTGCGCATCCGCGTAAGGATTGTTTGCCACTGGAAATGGTCTTCACGTTCAAGCAGCGGAGCATAGCTTTTGTAGCCTTTTTCGGACGGGTCGTCGCGAACCACACGCCAGATCGCAATGGCCAGGAACAGGGTCAGGACCGCCGCGACCACCATGACAGGACGCCAGGAAAACAGGTTGATGCACACCCTCAAGGGCGCACCGGCTGAAACCGCACCGAGGACACCGACTGCCAGGGTCACTCCGGTGACGAAGCCGTACCGATGTAGGGGAAACCACCTGGTGGAGATCTTGAGAAGGGCCACCCAGGCGACGCCCACCGAGG
>DSBG01000035.1 GCA_011046135.1 Deltaproteobacteria bacterium | reverse complement strand
TTGCAAATAGTTAGGGGGGCATCATACCTAATTTTTTCCAACATAGTGAAGTTGCAATGAATAATTGAGGTGACACCATACCTGATTGAATTCAATGATGGTAATGGTTTTCAAATAATTACGTGTGGTGTCCCCTTAATTCTCTGTCCCCTTAATTCTCCCTGAGTTGAGCGAGCCAGGAGGGGGGGAGGTGGATGCGGCCCTTTTTCTGCCACTTCCGGCACGAGCGTACGAAGCGCCTGAAATTCATCTGCTGCATGAAGGCGGGCAGGGTGAGGAATCGGTGGGCCTTGTCCAGATCGAGGACCCAGAGGTTGTGGTCGCTGTCCAGCAGGAAATTCTTGAGGTGGCAGTCGGCGTGGAACACTCCCAGGGCGTGGATCTGCCTGATGAGCCTGCCGGCCTGAATGAAGATCTCCGGGCTCTTCGCGCGCGGGGTTTCGAGCCAGGTGAGGAGGTCAACGGAATCGGGCACCAGCTCGGAGACCACGCTGATCTTCCTGAAAATGCCTGAAGGAGTGATGATGATTCCCAGGATCTGCGGGGTGCGGATGCCGTGATTGCGGAGGTGCTCGCTGATCTCGAGTTCGCGGATGCTCCGCTCCAGGCTCAGGAACCGCGTTCCCGTGATGTGCCTGAGGAGTCCGCCGTGGAGCAGCGGCCGCACCACGAGGTCGGGTTCGATGAGCCGGAGCTGTCCCCGACCCCGAAGGGTGGAGCTCTGGTCCACTGGGCGGTCAAGATCCAGCAGGCGTTTGAGGTCCGGCCTCGTGGCCCGGTAAACCAGCACGGCGCCTGCCGTGTGGCAGCGCTCGAAACCGAGCCGGGCGAACCTTGTATAGTCCGAGTCCTTCATACGCAAAACGTTTTCCCCATTCCAGGCCCTGCATTGCCCCGTGCCTCACCCAGGCCTCGTCCCGGGCGTCATGTGTCGGGGCTGAAGCCCCTCCTACAAACGATGATGTTTCTAAAGCCCCTCCTACAAATGACGATGTCTCACCACCGTAGGAGGCCCTTCAGGGCCGATGGTTTTTTCGGGGCTGAAGCCCCTCCTACACATCCATTATCTAATTACTCGTTCGTGACGGCAAGGAGGATTTTCTTGAGGCGCGCGATCTCGTCGCGGAACCCGGCGGCCTCTTCGAAGCGCAGGTCGGCTGCTGCTGCCTTCATCTTCTGTTCAAGCTCTGCAATGGCAGGTTTGAGACTGCTGATCTTCACCTGGCCCATGGAGGTCTTGACCTGGGCAGAGATGTCTGCATAGTCCCGCTCGTAGATGGATCCCAGGATGTCGCGGATGTTCTTCTCGATGGTTTTCGGCGTGATGTGGTGCTCTGTATTGTAAGCCTTCTGCTTTTCGCGCCGGCGCTGGGTCTCAAAATAGGCCTTTTCGATGGACGAGGTCCTGGTGTCGGCATACATGATGACCCTGCCCCCCACGTTTCTGGCCGCCCTGCCCGAGGTCTGGATGAGGGAGCGCTCGGAGCGGAGGAAGCCCTCCTTGTCCGCGTCCAGGATGGCCACGAGCGACACCTCAGGGATGTCGAGGCCTTCGCGCAGCAGGTTGATGCCCACGAGCACGTCGAACTTTCCCTCCCGGAGCCCCTTGACGATTTCGATGCGCTCCAGGGTGTCCACGTCGGAGTGCAGGTACTTCACCTTGAGGTCGAGGTTCTGCAGGTAGTCGGTGAGCGCCTCTGCCATGCGCTTGGTGAGCGTGGTCACGAGCACCCGGTTGCCCTTGTCCACGGTCTTGACGATCTCGCGGTAGAGGTCGTCCACCTGGTTGGTTGCAGGCCTGATGTCCACCACGGGGTCCAGGAGTCCCGTGGGCCGCACCACCTGCTCGATCACCCTGTCTCCGGCCTGCCGGATCTCGTAGTCACCGGGCGTTGCAGAGACATAGACAAGGGTGTTGACGAGCCTGTTGAACTCATCGAAGCGCAGCGGCCGGTTGTCCAATGCCGAGGGCAGGCGGAAGCCGTAGTCCACGAGCGTTGATTTTCTCGAGTGGTCGCCCCGATACATGCCGATGAGCTGCGGCACGCCCACATGGGATTCGTCGAGGAACACCAGGGTGTGCCTGGGCAGGTAGTCCATGAGGGTAGGAGGGGCCTCGCCCGCTTTCCTGCCCGTGAGGTGGCGGGAGTAGTTCTCGATCCCCTTGCAGGCGCCGGCCTCGAGGAGCATCTCCAGGTCGTAGTTCGTGCGCTCCTCGATCCGCTGGGCCTCGATCAGGCGGTTCTCCGCGCGGAAGAACGCGACCCGGTCCCTGAGCTCCTCGCGGATGCTCTCGATGGCGTTCAGCAGCGCCGAGCGCGGGGTGACGTAGTGGGAGGCCGGGTAGATGGGCACGTGGGACAGGCGCCTGATTTTGCGGTTTCTCAGGGTGTCGATCTGCCAGAGTTCAGAGACCTCCTCGCCGAAGAGTTCGATCCGGATCGCCACATCCTCCTCGTGCACGGGGAAGACCTCGATCACATCGCCGCGGACGCGGAAGGTGCCTCGGTGGAAGTCATAGTCGTTGCGCTCGTACTGGATCTCCACGAGCTTTTTCAGGATCTCCTCGCGGGTGATGGTGCGACCCTGCTCGAGGTAGAGGAGCATGCCCGAGTAGGCTTCGGGGGAACCCAGGCCGTAGATGCAGGAGACCGAGGCCACGATGATACAGTCTTCCCGCTCGAAGAGCGCGCGGGTGGCCCGGTGCCTGAGCTTGTCGATGTCGTCGTTGATGGAGGAGTCCTTCTCGATGTAGAGGTCGCGTGAGGGCACGTAGGCCTCGGGCTGGTAGTAGTCGTAGTAGCTCACGAAGTATTCCACGGCGTTGTCCGGGAAGAGGTCCTTGAACTCGCCGAAGAGCTGGGCGGCCAGGATCTTGTTGGGAGCCATAACGAGCGCCGGGCGGTTCAAGCGATCGATCACGCAGGCCATGGTGAAGGTCTTGCCCGAGCCGGTCACCCCCAGGAGCACCTGGTTGCGGATTCCCTGCTCGATGCCCTCGCACAGGGCATCGATGGCCTGGGGCTGATCGCCCTGGGGCGTATACGATGATACGAGTTTAAACGCCATTGTGAAGGGTTGCTATTTCTTCTCCCAGAGCGTGCCGTCGGGGGTGTCTTTGAGCAGGATGCCTTTTGCGCCGAGCAGGTCCCGGATTTCGTCGGCGCGGGCGAAGTCCCTGGCCTTGCGGGCGCTCGCGCGTTCCTCGATGAGCTCGCCTATCTCCGTCTCGCTCAAGCCCAGCTCTGAGAGCCCGCTCTTTTTGATAGCCTCCAGGAACTCCGCAGGGTTTTCCTCGAGGATGCCGAGCACGTCCTTGACCACCTCCAGGGATTCAGAGAGCCTGATGCGGTCCAGCTCGGAGATCCGGGGCGAGTCGTCCAGGACACGGTTGACCGTGGTGGTGAGCTCGTGGATTTCTGCAAAAGCGCGGGCTGTGTTGAAGTCGTCGCTCAGGGCCTCGTCGAAGCCGGTGGCAAATGAGTCGACGGCCTCCACGAGCCTGCTCTCATCGCCTTGGACCGTGCTGCCATTCATGCGGTCCACCATCTCGTAGAAGCGCACGAGCGCCATCTGGGCAGTGAGCACCGCCTCCCTCGAAAAGTCGATGGGGCTGCGGTAGTGCCGCGAGAGCAAAAGCGTCCTGAGCACCTCGGGGTGGACCTCTTTTGTGAGTTCGCGGATGGTCATGAAGTTGCCGAGGGATTTGCTCATCTTCTCGCCGTCGACCGTGACGAACCCGTTGTGGATCCAGTAGCGCACGAAGGGCATGCCGTAGGCGCCTTCGGACTGGGCGGTCTCGTTCTCGTGGTGGGGGAAGATCAGGTCCCTGCCGCCGCCGTGAATGTCCAGCGTGGGACCGAGAAACCGGGTGCTCATGGCCGAGCACTCGATGTGCCAACCGGGCCTGCCCCGCGACCAGGGGCTGTCCCAGGAGGGCTCCCCTTCCTTGCTCCGCTTCCACAGGGCAAAATCGAGGGGGTCGCGCTTGCGCTCCTCGATGCTGATGCGGGCGCCGGCCTGCATATCGTCGAGCTTCCTGCGGCTCAATTTCCCGTAGCCGTTGAATTTCGCCACGCTGAAATACACGCTCCCATCGTCAGCCCGGTAGGCAAGGCCCTTGTCCTCGAGGGTTCTGACCATCTCGATGATGTTCGAGATGTGCTCGGTGGCCTTGGGCTCGATGTCGGCGGGCAGCACCTTGATGATCTTCATGTCGGTGATGAACTCGGCGATGTACTTCTCCGAGATCTCCTGGTAGGTGGTCCCCAGGGACAGGGCACGGGCGATGATCTTGTCGTCCACGTCGGTGAAGTTGCGCACATAGGTGAGGTTGTAGCCTCTCCTGCGCAGGTAGCGCGCGATGACGTCGAAGACGATGAGGGAGCGGGCGTGGCCGATGTGGCACATGTCGTAGACCGTGACACCACACACGTACATGCCCACGGTGGTGTCCTTCAGAGCTGTGAAGGGCTGCTTGTTCCTGGTGAGTGTGTTGTAGACTCTCAGTTCCATGGAGAATTCCTTTCTCAGCCTTTCTTCGTGGGTCGAACGCGGACTCACCATAGCACAGGATTTCTGCTTGGACAATGCCCGCGGCTGCAGGGGACAATCAGGTCCCTGCCGGTGTTGTGGCTATGCCCACGGGCGCCGGTGTGCATATCCCGTGTCTGCTGGCAGTACTTGAGCGTGTGGATATCCGTGCGGGTGCCGGTGTGCATCCCTTTGCCCGGCGTCGGTCAGCGTTCAGGGCGTAACGCCCGTTTCTCGTACGGGGTGTTTATCTCAGGAATCGAGCTCACGCAGGAGCACCACGGCCTGGGCCGCGATGGCCTCTGAACTGCCGATGGGGCCGAGACCCTCGTGGGTGCGGAACTTCACGCTGATGCGTTCAGGCTCGATCCTGCAGGCGCGGGCCAGGGAGTTCACCATGGCGTCGCGGAAGGGCGAGAGCCGGGGCTTTTCGCAGATGCAGTTGATGTCCATGTTGATGATCTCGTGGGTCGGCCCCAGCTCTTTTGCGATCTCTTCGAGCATGAGCATTGAATTCATGCCCCTGGTGAACTCCGCGGTGTCGGGGTAGCGTGACCCGATGTCGTCCCTGGCCAAAGCCCCCAGGATCGCATCACAGAGCGCGTGCACGACGACGTCACCGTCAGAGTGGCCGAGCAGTCCTTTCTCAAAGGGGACCCGGACGCCTGCGAGCACGAGGGTGCGGTCCTCCACCAGGCGGTGGATGTCGAACCCGATGCCTACCCGGTATGCCATTTCGCCAGCACCTCGGCCAGTACGAGATCTTCCCTGCGGGTGATCTTGATGTTGCAGGCATCTCCCTCGATCACCCGGACCCTGCCGCCTTCGGCTTCGATCAGCGCGGCATCGTCGGTGATGTCGATGGCGGGGTTGTCCCTGGCCGCCTCGTGGGCCTGCAGGATGTTGTTCAGGACAAAGGCCTGGGGAGTCTGCACCTCATAGAGATGCTCCCGCGAGATGGTCTGCTTGACCAGACGTTCCTCAACCTCCTTGAGGGTGCTGACTACCGGCAGGGCGGGGATGCAGGCATCAAAGCCCGGCAGGCCTTCGATCACCCGGGTGATGAGCGCATCGGACACAAAGGGCCGCACCCCGTCGTGGATCAGCACGATGTCCCCTGCACGCAGCAGCATGAGGCCGTTGAACACCGACCCCCTCCGGCTCGGACCGCCAGAGCAGACTGCAAGGGGGGTCCTGGTTCCCGAGAGGAGGGCCCGGGTCCGGTCAAGGTCTTCTCCGGGCACCACCACCACGATCTTCTCGATCAAGGCGGATCCGTCGAAGCTCGCAACGCTCCGCTTGAGCACGGGGATTCCCGCCAGGTCGAGGAACTGCTTTTTTTCACCGAAGCGCCTGCCGCTGCCCCCGGCAACGATCACCGCACTAGGAGCCATTGTTTTTGAGTGCAGCGAAGATCATGCGGCCTGCGGGTGTCTGGAGGATGGAAGTCACCACCACCTCGAGGCTCTGGTTCATCAGGGCTTCGCCCTGTTCCACCACCACCATGGTGCCGTCGTCCAGGTAGGCCACACCCTGGCCTTTTTCCTTGCCCTGCTTGGTGATGGTGACGGACATGGTCTCGCCGGGCAGCACGATGGGCTTGACCGCATTGGCGAGCTGGTTGATGTTGAGCACGTTGACCCCCTGGATCTGGGCCACCTTGTTGAGGTTGAAATCGTTCGTGAGGATGTCGGCCCCCAGCTCCTTGGCCAGGGCGATGAGCTTGGAATCCACTTCCTTGATCTTGGGAAAGTCCTTGTCGATGATGTCGATCTTCACGTTGGGGCTCTTCTGGAGGCGGTTGAGGATGTCGAGCCCCCTGCGGCCCCGGGCCCGCTTGAGCGGATCAGAGGAGTCCGCAATGTGCTGGAGTTCGTTGAGGATGAACTGCGGCGCCACCAGCACTCCCTCGATGAAGCCTGCATCGCAGATGTCCGGGATCCTGCCGTCGATGATCACGCTGGTGTCCAGGATCTTCGGCTTGATGCTGTCGCTCCTGCCGACCCTCCTGAACACGGGCATGTTCGAGAGTTCCTTGCCCCAGGAGAGCCCGATGGTGTAGCCCAGGTAGGCGAACACAGTGTTGATGAGGATGAACAGGAAGATGCCCCCCTCCAGTTTGAGGAGGACGTACGAGAGCATGCTGCCGATGATGAGACCCAGGATCGCCCCGATGAAACCACCCACGTAGGTCATGGGGTGGAGCTTGAACCCCCTGATCTCACTGAAGAAGATGGCGAACAGGCAGGCCTCGACCAGAAGGGGCAGGATCACCAGCCAGATGCCGCCGTCCATGTGGAGGGCCGCATAGTTGAAGGCGCCGTAAAATACCACCAGGGCGATGGCGATGCGCAGAAACCACTTCATCAGTCCCTCCCTGTCTGTTCACTCTGCCGGAGTGTCATTCTTGCCCATGGCTTTCAGCATCAATTTTTCCGCATCTTTCTTGACGATCTTCTTTGCCGTGGAGATCTCGTTGACCAGGAGGTTTTTTGCCGTGTCAAACATCTTGCGCTCACCGAAGGAGAGCTCTTTTCCCCGTTTCAGGATGTTGAGATCCCTCAGCACATAGGCGATCTCAAAGGCAGAGCCGCTCTTGATCTTTTCCATGTATTCCCGGTAGCGTCGGTTCCAGGTCTGGTTGTCGATGGGGATGGACCGCTCTTTCAGGATGTCCATGACCTTTTCGATACCGTCGGCATCCAGGAGCTGCCGGATACCCACGTTTTCGACATTGTTCACGGGCACCATCACCGTCATCTGGCTGTCCATCACCTTGAGGATGAAAAACTCGGTGGTGTGTCCCGATATCTCCCTGTCTTCGACCGACTCAACTTCCGCTACACCGTGTGCGGGATACACGACGATATCTCCCACTTTAAACATCGCAGGGTCCTTTCCAGTAATTGACACCATCATAGCAGTGTAATGTAATTTAGTCAAGATTCTCACCACAGAAAATTCCTGAAAAGATAATGATTTACACTGTCATCATTCTCGAATCCATTGACAATTTTCAGGCGGTGTGACAAGCACAGGAATCAATGAACTATCCGCTCATCGACCCTGTCCTCATACAGATCGGCCCCTTTGCCGTGCGGTGGTACGGGCTGATGTACATTATCGGGTTTGTGCTCGCCTACGTCATCATGCGCAGGGTCTCGCGCCTCAAGGACTACGACATGAGCAGGCAGGAGATCGAAGACCTGCTCGCCTACTGCGTCCTGGGCCTCGTCATCGGTGCTCGGCTCGGCTACTGCCTCTTCTACAACGCAGGCTTCTACCTTGCCAATCCCCTGAAGATCTTTGCCGTGTGGGAAGGGGGCATGTCTTTCCACGGCGGGCTCATCGGGCTCGTGGTCACCGTGTCGATCTTTGCATACAAGAGAAAGAAGCCGTTTTTGACCCTTGCAGATCTCGGGGCGGTTGCCGCACCGCCGGGGCTGTTTTTCGGGCGCATCGGGAATTTCATCAATGCCGAACTCTACGGCAGGGTGACCGAGGTGCCCTGGGGTATGGTGTTTCCGGGCGCCGGAAGCCTGCCGCGGCATCCCTCGCAGCTCTATGAGGCCTTTTTTGAGGGGATTGTCCTGTTCGTGCTCCTCTATGTCATCGGAAAGAAGACCCGCACCCCGGGCATCATCCTCTCTCTGTTTCTCGTGTTCTACGGGCTCATGCGCTTTTGCATCGAGTTCTTCCGGGAGCCGGATGCCCAGCTCGGGTTTATCTTCTTCTCGCTCACCATGGGGCAGATCTTGAGTCTCGCCATGGTCGCTTTCGGGGTAGTTCTCCTGGCTCACCGGTTAAAGTCCCGCTAGCGTTCGCGCGATACGGTATCCAGGATGAATGACACGGATAGTGCCTTGTCCAAGGCGGTCAGGGCCTTCACCCATTTCAACCGTACCAAGAAGCGCATCATGGCCAGAAATGATCCGCTGGGCGCGCAGGTCATCAATGAACTGCTGCCGCTGCTCATCCACATCAACCACCCCGATCTGCCCGGGTTTGTGGGCAATCTCGACTGCCCCTGCGGCGTCAAAAGCATGGAATGGCCGGCGAACACGCTGAAAAAGCTCCCCAGCCTTCTGTCCAGTCGGATCAGTCTCGCGGACATGCATGACGCTGTCCCCAGGTACCGGGAGATCGAGGGCATCTTCACCATCGGGTCCATGGGGAGCCTGGGGCAGACAAAGGACTCGGACTACGACCTGTGGGTGGTGGTGAATGCATCACAGATCAGCAAGAGCCGCATGAAGCTGCTGGAGAGAAAGCTCAAGGCCCTGAAGCGCTGGATCGCCGGCAGGTATGTGATGGTTGTCCACTTCTTCCTCATGGATGCGGAGGACATCAGGCAGAACAATTTCGGCGTGGTGTCCCAGGAGGGTTCGGGCTCGGCGCTCAAAACCATCTTGAAGGAGGAGTTCTACCGCACCATGACCCTCATCGAGGGGAGGATTCCTCTGTGGTGGGTCACTCCTGCCGACGGCGATGCCGGGGCATACGCCCAAACAGGTGATGCCATCGAGAATTCCGAACAGTTTCTCAAGGATGAGTTCATCGACCTGGGGGATGTCACCATGATCCCCGAGCAGGAGCTCCTCGGAGCGGCCCTGTGGCAGATGCACAAGGCCCTTGACGATCCCCTGAAATCGGTGCTGAAGATGGCTCTGATGGCGACCTACCTGGAGGAGAGCGACTCGAACCAGCTCCTGTGCAACGTGCTCAAGCACAATGCCATGCGCGCCACCACCGACGATATCGTGGATCCCTACCTGGAGATCCTGCGTCGTGTGGAGGCGTTCTACTTCGCGCACGACCAGCCAAAGACCGTCGATCTCCTCAGAAAGTGCTTCTATCTCAAGATCGCGCCGGGCATCAGGCTCAATGACCTCATGATGGTGAGCCACGATGACAAGCTCGCTGCCATGGTGAGCATCATCAAGTCGTGGGGGTGGTCGCTCAGGGTACTCAAGGACCTCAACCGCTTTTCCGAGTGGCCTGTCGAGCGCTACCGGGCCTTCGGGGACGAGATCCACGAATACCTCAAGCTCACCACGATCCGGCTGATCCGCAGGGCGAAAAACCACCTCATTGACTCCACGCCGGAACAGGATGTGGAGACGGAGATCCTGCGCAGGAGGGTGGAGGCCTGCTACGTTGCCAAGGAAGGAAAGATCGACTGCGAGAAACGGGTGAAGAGGAAGGAGCCGTGCTTCCAGGAGATCTTCTTCTCCTACACCAACGGGCTGTGGCGGATGTCGGGCAGCTCTCCCGAGATGCCGGGACAGTCTCCGGTCATGGTCACCGAGCGGGTGGCCAGGATCCTTGCGTGGCTCGTGTACAACAAGCGCTTCGACGCATCCACCGCCTTTCACATGAGTCCCAACTTCTCGCAGGTGGTGCTCGCGGATATCCAGGCCCTCATGTGGGATCTCAGCTCCCTGATTCCCGATGCGAACTCCATCGGGCTGGACAGGGAGTCGCTCATGGGGGAGAAGTTTTTCAAGCAGATGGTGGTCATCGGGAACCTGGAGTGTCCCGCGAGCGTCCATTCCATCAGGGAGATGGACGTTCTCACCATCAACTCATGGAATGAACTGTTCTGTCTGCACATGGTGCCTGAACAGCTCAGGATCTGGATCCGCAAGACCAGGACCGCCAGAACAAAGGTGAACATCTGGTTGCCCAAGGGCGGCAACTCCCGGTATCTTGGCCAGGTGCTCATGTCCATGATAACCGAGACAGACCTTCTCGCACAGCGATCATAATCTCGTCCGATCCCGCCCGGGCACAAAAGAATTGACTCCAGGGCACGTTTCCTTCTATCAGGAGGGTCAGTGGTGCCTGGTACGAATCCATGAAGGTGTCCTGTACGGCGGCAGGCTCGGAAGGGGGATGCGGATGAAACCGGAGACGCTCAGCGTGGGTCTCTGTCAGCTCAGGCAGACGTACGACTATGAAAAAAATCTCGAGCGCTCGCTCCTGATGGCAGAGGAAGCGGCATCCCGGGGGGCTGAGGTGGTGGTGTTCACCGAGATGTTCTTCTCTCCCTACGAGCCGAGGGCGATCTCTGAAGCAGCCTTCCTCACCCCGGTTGCCCTTGAGGAGATGGCGCGTACGGCCACGGAGGGGAATCTCTTCATCGTGGCAGGAAGCGTCCCCTTCCAGGAGCAACAGGGAAGGTACTTGAACCGGTCCTGCGTGTTTGCCCCTGGTAACGGGGAGATCTACCACCACGACAAGCTCCACCTCTTCGACAGCACCCCGCCGGGTGGGCCGAGCATGCGGGAATCGGGGTTCGTCAGGCCGGGAAACCGGCTCGGGTCGTTTTCCCTGCCCTGGGGTGCGGCGTCGGTCATTGTGTGCTATGATATGCGCTTTCCCCAGGTGACCCAGATCCTGGCAGACCGCGGTGTCACGATCCTCTTCGTGCCGGCGGCCTTTTCCCATGCCACGGGCAGGGCCCACTGGGAGATGCTGGTCAGGCTTCGCGCCGTGGAGCTGCAGGGGTTTGTCGTGGGGGTTCAGCCCGCATGCAACCCGGATCTTCGCTATGTCCCCTGGGGACATTCCATGGCGGCAACCCCCTGGGGCGAGGTGGTGGTCGATCTGGGACAGGAGGAAGGCATAGAGGTCGTTTCCCTGGATTTGAGCGACATTTCCAGGCTCAGGTCGCAGTTTCCGCTGCTCGCCCACCGGCGGACGGACCTGTATGGCGTGAACTGGATGGAAAAGGCATGATCGAAATCCACTCACTGTGCAAGACATTCAAGGGACAGAAGGTCCTGGACAACCTGGACCTCGTCATACCCGAGGGCAGGATCACGGTGATCATAGGGCCGACGGGCACGGGCAAGAGTGTTCTCATGAAGCACATCATGGGGCTCATCAAACCCGAATGCGGCGAGATTATCTACGACGGCAGAAACATCAGCACCCTGAGCGACAAAGAGCTTGACGAGGTGCGCAAGCACTTCGGCGTCTGCTTCCAGGATGCTGCACTGTTCGACTCCATGAGCGTGGGGGAAAACATCGGCTTCCCCTTTGCCATGCACACGAAACTCAGCAGAGAGCAGATCTCCCACGAGGTGGCAGAACTGCTCAGGGAGGTGGGGCTCAGCGGCATCGAGGCCAAGATGCCTTCCCAGCTTTCCGGCGGCATGAGGAAGCGCGTGGGCCTTGCCCGGGCCCTTGCAATGAACCCCAAGGTGCTGCTCTTCGACGAGCCCACCACGGGGCTCGACCCGGTCATGACGAGCGCCATCAATGCCCTGATCCGCCAGGTGCAGGCCAAGTCGCGGGCTACCTGCCTCGTGATCAGCCACGACATCCAGGGAGCATTCGCGCTCGCGGACCACATGGCCATGATCTTTGACGGCCGCATCGTGTTTGAGGGTACGCCCGAGGAGTTTCAGCAGACACAAGACCCCCTGGTGCGGCAGTTCCTGGAAGGCAGACTCGAAGGCCCCATCAACCCCATCCAGTGATGCACCTCTGATGCACCTCGAAGGCAGGCTCCTGGTGTAGGGGAGGATGCTTCCTGTAGGAGGCCCTTTAATGCCGATGGTTTTTTTGTGGATCAGGGTCTGTTATCGGAGGAAAATTTCCGCTGGGGTCGAGGTTGAAGACCCTCCTACAAACGATAATGTGTCTCCGCTGTAGGAGGCCGTTTGCGGCCGACCGGTCAGGGCTGAAGCCCCTCCTACGGATGAGATGCGATGTATTGCTGTAAGAGGCCCTTCAGGGCCGATGGTTTTTCCAGGGCTGAAGTCCCTCCTACAAAGATAATGGATATGATCGAGGGAAGGAGGCTGTTTGAGGTGAAGGACAGTGCAGCCGCGTCTGTTGCCAGGGACATTCAAAAATCAAGATCCGACTCCGATTCGAGATCGGGGTGCTTGATGGTGAGGACGGGGCAGGAGGCGTGCTTCACCACCTTTTCCGCGGTGTGTCCGAAGAGCATGTGTTTCAGCCCTGATCGACCGTGAGAGCCCATCACGATGAGGTCAACCTGTTCGGTGCTGGCAAACTGAAGGATCTCGTGGAAAGGAACGCCGTGGAGGATGTACGTATCGCAGTGGATGTCGCTGGGCACCTGCGCCATGACCATCTCATCGAGCCGCTTGGTGGCATTCTGTTCGAATTCCAGGTAGAGCTGGGGAAGGATGGTGGGGCTCAGGTTGTACTCTGAAAACTCCGTGAAATCCTGGAGCACATGGACCAGGTACATCCGTGCGCGAAAATAGGCGTTCAGGTTCACGGCATAGCCGAAGGCATGTCGCGCAGAGGGACTGAAATCCGTGGGAACGAGTATTTTGTGTATCATCTCACATAAAGAGTAATCGCCGTGCACGTGTTGTCAATAGCACTCTCAGGGCCCATCTCGATGCACGTGAGAACGATCCATTCCCGAGATACCGAAGACTGCCCAGGCAGGCACGTTGTGCCGAAACGCTTGCCAGGGGCCAGGCAACGCGGTATAGCGCTCAGTATATGAGACACCTCCCGGCCATGCTCATCCTGGTGCTGCTGCTGAGTTCGGGCTGTGCCCACCTCGAGGTGACGGAGCACGAAATCTACCCGTTTCGTGCAGTCTTCGACGTGAAAGGAGTCATTGACGGCGAAGAGATCAACACCACCGGCGCCCTGCTCGTCACCTCGCGCAGTTCGGCAATCGCCCAGATCTACGGTCCGGGCGGCCTCGCCATCTACACCACAGAGATCAGCGAGGGGACGCTTGTCCTGAAGGACACCTGGGCCCGGGTGGTTCACTCCTCCTCGGTGCCGGTGAAGGATATCGTGGGGGTGATCGCGGGCGATGTGCCACGGGGTGTCTACCTGAGAAGGACCCGCGCAGAGTCCCGCGACCTCATCACCTATCCCTGGGGAAAACTCCTGGTGGACTCCCTGATGCGGCCGCGACAGGTGCACCTCAAGACAACGCCCGCCCTTGAGATTCACCTCACCCCGGGATACCCGGATCTGCTGTTGCTGATCATGCGTGGTTCTGATACAGTCCTGGTTTCAATGGCCATCACCCAGGGCGGCAGATGGCGGGAACGATGATGCAGGGAGGCCTCGGCTGAAGACATGCTGGTTGTCAAGTGTCCCCAATGCGGGAAAAAGATCGTCTGGGATGATTTTCAACCCGTTGCCTTTGCGTGCCCCAGGTGCGGGGAACGCCTGAACCTCCACACCTCGCTGAAGAAGAACATCGAACAGCGGGAGATGTCACAGCAGGGAACCATCCGGCTCTGCCCGCACTGCGAAGGTATCGTCTCCAGGCGGTGGTTCATCAGGTGTCCCCACTGCAGCTACTGGCTCTTCGGACCTGTCAGGTTCCACGGCAGGTGGCCTTTCATCATGGCGCTGGTAGCCAGCTACATCGCCGTCACGGTATACTACGTGTTGTATGTCCACTGAGGCTCTGCCTGGCGGAGCCCTGATCGCCGGGGCCATGAAAGGTCGAGGGCATGAGCACAGGGTTCATCGGTCCTGAAAAGATCAGGGATCTCGAGGAGACCATGCGGCGCCTCGGGATCCACGACAGGGATATCCAGGAGCGGTTCGTGCTCGCCGGGGGACGGGGCGGGCAGAAGGTCAACAAGACCGCATCGTGTGTGCATCTCACGCACGTGCCCACCGGGATCGAGGTGAAATGCTCAAAGACGCGATCCCAGGCCATGAACCGGTTCTTCGCCCGGCGCGTCCTCGCCCTCAAGATCGAGGAGAAGCTCCTGGGAAAGGACTCCGAGGAGGCCAGGCAACGCTCACGGATCAGGAAGCAGAAGAAGAAGCGCGCCCACAGGGCCCAGGAAAAACAAGGTCCTGTCCCGGGAAAGCAATAAAATATCTTTTGTAATCGGATGGTTCTGTGATACGCTGGGGCGTAAGAATACATGACACGCTGGAGTGAAATGCTATGATCAAGGAATCGGCATACCTCATGGAGAACCCCGAAGAGGCGACCCGTCTCGACATTAAGACCGATCCCGATGCCGTCAGGGAGCAGGCCCGACTCTGCGGCATCACGCCCGGTGCGAGGGTGCTGGATGCCGGGTGCGGTTCGGGAAAAACCACCGCTGTCCTCCTGGAGATGATCCAGCCGGGTGGGTCCATTGTTGGGGTTGATTTTTCCCAGGAACGCATCTGCTTTGCACAGAACAAGTACGGGGGAAAGCCGGGCATCGAATTCCGGCTCATGGACCTGAGGGAACCCCTGGACGAACTCGGAGAGTTCGACTTCATCTGGATGCGCTTTGTCCTTGAGCACTACCTGGAAGGGGCGCAGGAGATCATCGCCATGCTCACGAACAGCCTTGCCCCCGAGGGGACGTTGTGCCTGCTGGACCTCGATTACAACTGCCTGAGTCACTACCCCATCAAACCCGAGATGGAGGCGGTGCTCCAGATGCTGGTGCACAAGATGATGCACAAGTACAACTTCGACGCCTACGTCGGCAGGAAGCTCTACTCCTACCTCTACGACAACGCCTTCAGGAGCATCGAGGTGAACATGATCCCCCACCACCTCATCTATGGCAACCTCAAGGACAGCGACGACTTCAACTGGCTGAAAAAGATCGAGATGGCGTCCCACAAGGCGCGGGAAAAGTTCGAGGCATACCCCGGGGGCTACGATGGATTCCTCGATGACTTCACCACCTTCTTCCACGATCCGAGGCGATTCACCTACACGCCCCTGATGATCTGCACCGGCAAGAGGCCGGAGAAGAACCCATGACCGCTTCTGTGCCGGAGGAGAACCCATGACCACTCCTGTGCCGGAGGAGAACCCTTTTCCCATGACCGGGAGACCCGGAAGGACTCGGAGCGTTCCCTGCGATCAGAAGAGGTTTGATCTCTTGGAACGAGTCTGAGCAAGGAGGCAGACAGGCCCATGGCACTACACTACGAACAATGGAAACAGGAGCATGCGGCTCTGCTGGAAACATTTCCACAGAAAAAGGTGTTCATGCTGTTCACCGGCGGAAAGGACAGTTCGGCCATCCTGTGGCTGCTCCTGAAGGCATCACGGGAATTCGGGTTTACCTTTGAAACGAGCACTGCACGCTATCCCCTTCAGGTGTTTCCGGATGGAGAGGTGGAAAAACTCGATGCCTACTGGCGCTCCGAGGGCGTGGAGATCACGTGGCACGACGTGAACACCTCGGACGATCTCCTTGCTGACGCCGAAGCGCGGGGGGAAAATCCCTGCCGTGCCTGTCACAGGACAAAGCGCACCTACCTCTTCAGCCACCTGGCGACACTCAACTACGAGCTCAACGACATCGTTCTGATCATGAGTTTTTCCCTGTGGGACCTGGTGAGCTACTCCCTCGAGTACCTGGTGGATGGGCTCTACAGCGTTCACAGCAGCACCGGCCACGACGACAGGGTCTTGAGAACATCGCAGCGGTTTTACCCCGTGATCGAACTCAACGACGGGTTCACGATCTTCAAGCCGCTGCTGAAATACAATGAGCAGGAGATCCAGCAGGTGGTGAGCGAACAGGGGTTCCCCCTCTCAGAGGTGGCCTGCGCCTACAAACGCTACACCCCGAAGCGCATACTGTTCGAGTACTACCGGCAGGCAAACGCATTTTTTGACTATGATCGTGTGCTCAAGTATGTTAAGAGTTCTTTTCAGATTCACGATGTGGCCGAGTATTCGCACCTGAGCACCTCTGACTTCGTGAAGAAGATGCTCTAAAGAGCATACGGCGGCAATCTGAATGGCTTGTTTGTTTTGTTTGTTCGGCAAGAATAGTATGGTGTGCATGGGGGAGGATTCATTCACGGATCCGTATGGCACCTAAGTCGCGGCACACGGTTGATGGTTTGTGTTGCAGTGATGTATTCGTGCTCGTTCAATCTGCATTGAACACGGTAACTCATGCATCTCCAGTGCGCATGGGGGAGCATTTGGAGGAGTAGTTGTGGATGAAATGACGATCATTCCGTTTCGGCACGGCACACTGACCCGTGACCAGGGGTCACCACCAAAGGTTTCACAGAGACAGTTCATCAACCTGCTCAATCACCTTCATTTCATGGGCGAGCACTGCTTTGCCCACGTCACCTACCCGCTGTTGAACGAAGACTTTCTCATCAGGGTGCAGCCGGACCCCTGCCAGGGAGACGAGATAACCTGCAGAATCCCCGAGAACTCGCCCATCGACTTGAGATCCTATCACGTCGAAGAGCTCATCATCGATGATGGCAAGACCATCATGAACATGCCCCTGAGCGTGATCCGGGTGGAGAACCACCTGTTCTCGGCCAGGCTCGATGCCCGGGGATTCGTGCTCGGCGATCGTCAGGTGAGACGGTTTCAGTGCAGCATGGTGGATGCACAGCTGAGCCAGGGCAGGATCGAGGCCCAGGGCATGCTGGAGGATTTCACGCCCACCGGGCTGCGTATCCGGGTCGTGGACTCTTCGGTGGCAGATCCCACCTCCTTCGACCCCGCCAGGAAGGTGCAGGTCAGCCTGTTCCGCGAAGGAAAGGCCGTATTCTCGGGAGAGTGCTCCATCGTGCGTCGCGAAGACCTCAGCAGGGCCATCATTGTCGCCCCCATCGCCATACAGCAGTCCCGGTTCAAGGGCAGGAAACTGAGAAACCCCAGGCTCAGCCTGGTCCCAACGCCGAAAGCCTTCTTCACCCACCCCTTTTCAGGCAAGCGGGTGACCTATGAGATCGTGGACATCACCACTGCCGGCTTTTCCGTGCATGAATCAGCCGATGCCTCGGTCCTCATGCCCGGGATGATCATCCCCGATGTCACGATCCTGTATGCAGGAGGGTTCAAGATGTCCTGCGCCGCACAGGTCATCTACCGGCTCGGTGCCAGGAAACACCTGTTCCGGTTCGGGCTCGCCATTATTGACTGCGACATCTTTACATACAGCCGATTCTTCGATATTTGCAGCAGTGCCAATGATGTCCACGCCAATTTATCTCGAGAAGTGGACATGAACTCCCTGTGGCAGTTCTTTTTTGAATCCGGGTTCATCTACCCCAGGAAATACACCTCGCTGAGCCAGTACAAGGACG
>DSBG01000142.1 GCA_011046135.1 Deltaproteobacteria bacterium | reverse complement strand
TGGGAGGCGTGATATCCATCCTTCTTGATAATCTTGGCCTTGTTCATCTGCGTCCTGAATCCAAGCCGGGTAAGCGCCTCATCAATCCTGGTCTCGAATATCCGTCCCTCTTTATCCAGATATGCCTCGATTTCCCCTTTGAACTCTTTGCCTGGTGTGGTATGCATAATAAGGGACTCCTTTGCGGTGTTTGATTTGTCTTTTCAACAACTTATATACCACAAATGCGAGTCCCTTTCACCATCTTATTTGCCATTTTTATTGACTTTTTACCCCCAAAACCCTCTAATAGGGGTGCGAAACTTGAGTAACATATTAAACATGGCACGGAGATTGCTGATGCATGAAAGTAGGGAACATAAAGATGAAACTGGCGCTCTGCACGCACAATTCAAGAATCGCTCCTAAATACTACGATGCAACAGCGCTGGTTCTGGTCACGATTCACAACGGAACGGTGGAACACCGCAGAGACATCGCTGTTGAAACCTTGACTCCCGATGAACTGTGCACGCTGGTTCGTCACATGAAGGTCGATGTGGTCATTTGCGGCGGCATCAGAAAAGACTATCAGGAAAAACTGAAAGAGGCATCCATTGAGCTGATCTACAATGTCATTGGAAACGTCGATGACGTTGTCAAGAAATTTTTGGAAGGACGTCTGTACACAGGCGAAATTGTAAGAACACAAACCGAAAGGGAGGATTTTGTATGAAAAGAAGAGACTTTTTGAAGGGTATGGTGGCCACTGGCGCCGGCGTTGCAATCTCTGGCGGCGTCGGCACACTCTCGAAGGCCCATGCAAAGAGCAAGCTGGAGGATTTCGGAGAGATCAAGAGTCTGAAGGTCCACTGCATCTCCGAGACGAGCTGGTTCGACAACCCCACGCTCGGAGCTGACATCAAGGCAGCAGGCGGGATCAACACAAACCAGTACGACGTGGCCTACAATGAGGAAAACCTCGGCGGGTATGCTGCGCTCGTCGAAGTGGAAGCGCTTGACGGAAAGAAGACCAAGTACCTTCTCGACACTGGCTGGAGCAATGACTGGATGGACTATGTCTTTGAGAAGGATGGCATCGACAAGATGCTCCAGAGTAAAGAGATCGACACCCTGATCATATCCCACGATCACATCGACCACTATTTCGCCCTGGAGAGCACCCTGAAGCATCAGCCGGACATCAAGATCTACTTCCCCGGCACATCCATGAAGAAGAGCTTCGAACTCTTAAAGGGCGCTGATTTCTCCGCCACCCCTGGATGCCCGAAAAACAGCGTTCCCCATACCGGAGAATTGATCGTCACCGAGACCAACAAACTCTACAAGCTGCAGGAAGGCGCGGCAATCGTGTTCTTCGATGCACCTGCAACGCTTCAGGTCAGAGGCGAGAACGTCATGTACTTCAAGATCAAGGACAAGGGGTATGTGACCGTTACCGGCTGCTGCCATCCCGGTATCATGACGCTCATCAACCACGCGCGCAGAAACTTCAAGGACGGCAACAACAACTACGGCTGCTACGGCGGTCTGCACATCTCGCCGTTCGAGAACTGGGATCCAAAGATGGATGACCTGATCCAGGGTGTCAAGGCGATGAACATGACCAAGATCGGCTGCAACCACTGTACAGGCTGGATCTGGGCTGAAAAGGCTGCGCAGATGGGCCTTCCCATCGTCAACGGGACAAACAAGAACCTCTCCTACAAGAAGACGGGGACCCTTGCCCAGGCAAAGACGTCCAATGTCTATCTCGGAAATGGAGACGATATCGTCTTTTAACGGATGTCAGTCGCGAAGACTGTCCCTGATTTAAATTCACACGTGAAGGGGGCGACATCGGCGGGAACGTGTTGTCCGGTGTTCGGCCCCCTTTCCCTTTCTGATCGAGTCCATTATAATGAAACTATGGGCATTGAGAAAAAATACATTGGGGGTATGGTATGAGCAGTAACAATGCAACCGAAAACTGGATTGCAACCAGGGAGCTCTCTCCACGATGGTCTGTGGGCCTTTCGGGGTTAGCCAACTTGGTTGTCCATGTGATCGCTGTTTTTGTCATCTGGTGGATATTCTTCAGCAATGCGGGAATATTCAAGTTGTACACACCGCTTCTGGGTTTTTCCCTGGTAATCTGGACGCTGCTGATCATCCTGTGGCAGGCCGAACTCTTCGATTTCTGGCCCTTCAGCCGCGGATTTATCCGTGATGGGAATCCGCTGGCCAAGGGGGCGGCCCTCACCGGGGTAACCATTGCCGTGTACCTGATCCTGATAATCGGCCTCGTGTTCTTTTTCCTCGGGAAATATGGCGTCACCTACTTCAACTGGAACAGCCTGATGCTGTACGGAGAGTTTGGACAGGATCCGACGTCTACGAGAGAGACCGCATCCTGGGCCATGCTTTCGCTCTCTGTTCCCTTCTTCCTGATCAGTACATGGTTCATGTTCGGTGTGGGAAAAGATCTGTTTCCCGAGCTCAATCAGCCAAGACGCGGGATAGCCATGTGGGGACTGATAGCGGTTATCAGCATTATCCTCTACCTGGTGTTCTTCCATCCCCACATCGGCTCCATGTTTTATCCCCAGCAGATCTACACGGCGGTTCCTCCCTGGTGGCAGGGTATTGCACAGACCAACAGCGCGGAATTCAGCCTCGGGATCCTCTTCTGTTCCGTTGTCGGCATCTTCTACGCCTTTCATCTCTGGGACGGGTGGCCCTTTACCATCGTAAAGAAACAACCCTGGCGTTTCATTTTCTTTGCCGTGGTCAGCCTTGTCTTCGGCTACATCATTTTCCGGCTGCAGCTCTTCATCTTTGATTACCTCTGGTATGAGGCATACATCGGCGGTCAGAACGAGGCGAACTTCGGCTGGCGCTACAGCCACACGGTAACGATGGCAAACTTCGTCCTGGTCATCGCCATCATCCAGAACACCTTTTTCGGCCAGGCATATACGAGATTTCCCGGTATCTTGCGCGGCATCATCAAGACGGTCGTGGCCATCGTTGTCGGGATGCTGTTTGCCTGGGCCTACTACAGATTCGGGCCGGCTCTCCTCGGCGTGACCCAGGGTGTCTCCCATCCGTCGGAAAATGCGGCGGCATTTCTCATCATGGTAATCAACCTGCTCCTGATCCAGGATTTCTTCATGGACGGATGGCCGGGATACAAGCTGAAACGGTAGGAATACGAGTACCCCGGTGCCACAGGTCCCTGAACGATCGGGGCCTGTGGCACCACAATGACGGGTGGCAAGGAAAGACACGGCATGTCGGTTACGGAGCGCATTGATCCCATCACTTCGGCGGAAACGTTGCTCAATGAAATATTCCAGCGTGTTTTCCAGAACGACGGGGTGCGCACCTACCTCGGTTTTTCGCAGATCTCACAGATCTCTTCAGATGAAGGACTCCCCGGGTGGTACCTGTGGTTTCCTGAAATGAACGGCGCCTTCTCAATCGAGAGTACAGGGGAGTCTGTTCCCTCTCCAGGCAGGGATTTCGGTAACGGAGCAAACCGCGGCGCAGTGAGGGAAGTGAACCTCGTCATCAGGTATTTCCCTCATCCAGATGAAAATATCTTCGAAACGTTCTCCTGTTACGAACAGCTGTTCAGGATGGGTCCCGAGTTCGATGAGACAGGAACCCCCACCTTTGAAGGTGGGCGTGGTATGCACGAAAGCCTCTACGTGGTTGGTCACATGACGATATCGTTCAATTACCGCACGAACGAGATCGATTTTTCCTGCCGGGCACCTGAAAGATGGAAAGACTATCGTACTGACGGCCTGACGCTCATCGATTCCACGGGAGCAGAAATTCAAGCGCTCTCGCCGGGCGAGTGCGATCGTGATGTCGAGGGATGGAACCTGAGCCGGCATGTGTTCGATACCCTTGTCTCAGCCTACGGTTTTCTGATTCATCGTCCTCCTTCCCTGGTGGGAGCTTCGTCGAGGGCGTCTGTTCACTACCTGATCGACAGGAATGGTTCGGTGGAGGAGGTTCAGGATACTCAGCTGGAGGAGTTTTCGCTGCTCGTGATTTTCAGTGAGATCACTGATCCTTCTGATGCTGAGAAGCGGCTCACATCCGCCGGAGAGGATCTTATCGGTCTGTGGTCCGATCCGAGAACCATTCCTGAACCATGGCAGAACAAGATATGGTATGAGATTCACGACCAGCATTTTCATCACGGTGACAGGTATGTATGCAGCTGTTTCCATGACCACTAGAAATTCCTGAGAAGGTGACACGGCATGGTTGATAAATCACGCAGAACGTTTTTCAATGAGTATTTCGTCAAAAACACTATCAGATTTGTCACCGAAGTTCATAAGGCGTACGAAGACACGAAAAACGATCTGGACTATTTTGATTCATTCGAATCCGCCTATCCGCTCATATCTGAGAGTTATTCCTTTCTCGAAGATGAGGTGAAACGCCTTGGAATTGACACCACGGGCAAGACGAAACTTGAAATTGTCGAAGAAATATACCAGAAAAACAAGAACCAGCCCTGAGGATACGGATCACACAGAGTCCAGGCAACACATGCCTGAAACACCTGCACCATGAGCTGGATTTTTGAAAAAAACCTTTTTGACACAATCTGAAAATACTCAATGATGGCTCCCTGATTGTCATCTCAGCGAGACCGTTCCTGGAACATCAACAGTGATATTCTGAGCCGGGTATTCAAGCAGAGAAACTTGTATGTAAACTCATGCCCTATACTGTGTTATCGCCGAGCTTGCTGAGGAAGATAATGATCTCGAGGCTGTGTTTCAATACATACACATGCGCTTGCATTTCTGCCAAGTGAAGCTATTTTTTACGAGAGTATGAACAAAGGGTGAGGGATCGAAAGAATTGGTACCCTGTAAGACACTTAAAAAACAGCGGGAGACCCAAAGATAGACAGATGGAACTAAGAGAACGCTGGTTTAAGGATTGTGGGCTGAATCTCTGCCCGTTTCGATGGATTTTTCGCTGGATCTGTGTGTGACCTGACACTGAATCCGACGTCTTCTCACCATGAAGGGGTTCAAGAGGACATGAACAGAGGATCCTTTTCCCAGAGAAGATGGTTTTTTACATACCGTGATCACGTTTCAGAGAAGGAGGGATAGCGCATGTCTTGTAGACGAGCAGGGAGATTTTTGAAGGTGCTGGTTCTTGCAGGGTTCATTGTTGTGGGGGGGTGCTTTCTTCTATCGGGCTGTTCAACAGCTCCAAAAACGCTGAAATCAGATATCTCCGGCCCCCAAGTTATTGTCAACCCTGATACGTTACGCCTTGGAGTGGCAAGGGTGACCGGTACGAACCTTGTTTTCGATGGCTCTGGTTACCAGCCTGAGGATACAGTTGTCATAGTTCTTCTTGGACCAGAGGAGACTGAGATCGCTATTGCAGAAGGACAGGTAAGAGACGATGGGACTTTCAGGACAGCGGTCGGCCCTCTGGGAAAGATCGATGGAATATTGAGAGCCCGTATCAGTGGAGCCTATACAAAAGATGGAAAATATAATCAGTTCATCCTGATCACACAGCCGCCCATCCCCACAGGGGTGTACACTGTAAAGGCCACGGGCATGATATCGGATCAGGAGGCAGAGACAACAATGAACATCAAAAAGCCGTCCCTAGGCGATCGTGCAAAGGATTGGCTGGGAACGAAGCTGGGCAAGATCAAGCACGGCAGGACGTGATGACCATGTTGTACAAAGGATGATCGTTTTCTGAAAGAAGGGTTATTATATGCACCTTCTAGGTGGGGGGTTTATTCAGGCTCAGGGAATTCTGGTTTCTCTTTCGTGAGAAACGCGGAGATGCCATGAATGCATTCACCGCCTGAAATGAGATCCACGGCCTCTTCCGTCTCCAGTTCGAGGGCTTCTCTGTATGTCAGGTCGGGGGTAGACCTGATGACCTTCAGGGCATGTCGGACCGCACGCGGGCCATTGCAGGCAATGATCTGTGCAAGGTGCAGGGCCTCTTCCAGAGACTTGCCCTGAGCGCTGATCCGGTTTGCCAGGCCCAGAGACAGGGCCTCTTGTGCATCGATCTTGCGTGCCGTCAGGATCAGATCCGCGGCTCGTGCTGGTCCCACCAGTCGGGTGAGGCCCACCACGCCGCCATGATCAGGCATGAGCCCGAGGCGGACCTCTGAGAAACTAAGAACAGCACCGGGATCTATCACCCTGAGATCGCAGCGCGTGGCAATCTCCGCACCCCCTCCGTATGCCAACCCGTTGATGGCTGCAATGACCGGAACGGGGAGAAAGACCAGTTCATCGGTGAGTGAGCGGACTCTCCTGATGAGGATCTCCACGGGCCCTTTCTCGTGGCGCTCCACGGCACCGATCAGGTTGGAGACCTGGGGATTGTCGGGATTCACGTCAAAGCCTGCGCAGAAGGCCTCGTTCCCGGCCCCGGTGATCACCACAACGCGGGGAAGCTGTTCCCTGAGATCCCTGATCACCCGCTCCAGGCAGTCCCACAGGTGCTCGTTGAGGGCGTTTTTCCTCTCTGGTCGATGGAGAACAACAAGGGCGATGGTTCCTCTGCGTTCCAGGGTGACACCGGGGCTGCTCATGGCTTTCTCCTGTATCGACGTGAACCCCTCAGAACGGGGTTCCGAACTTGTCCAGATGAACGAAGTCCTTCAGGGCTTTACGAGGCATGTCACGAATCCCCTCGCCGGATGGTTTTCCGATGGGGAGCACCGCAACCACCGTGAAATCCCGGGGGAGTCCCACGATCTTAGAGCAGGCTTCGTGGTCCAGGTATCCCACCACAACGGTTCCAAGTCCCATGTCATGGACCTTGAGGCAGAGGTTCTGGACAGTCACTCCCAGATCGAACATGAACCAGTTGGACAGTGCCGTTACATCTCTGCCCCCGTAACACCCCGAGGTCCCGGTTTTTGCACAGGCCACAATCAGGACAGAGGCGTTCAGCGAACCTCTGGTAGCAGGGTTCTTCGGCCCATAGGTCTCTGTAATCTGCCTGATCAGATTGCTGTCGCGCACCACGATGAACTCCCACACCTGGGTGTTCGACCAGGACTGGGCGACGCGTGCAGCCTCCAGGATCTCCCTGATCTCGCTGTCGGTAACGACATAGTTGGTGAATTTCCTCACGCTCCTCCTGGTTCGGAGGGCTTCGTTCAGTTCCATGAGGTACCTCCTCTTCTCCGGGTCCTCAAATCGAGGTTCTTGAACCCATGATATCTTCACTCCTGAGAAAATTCCATTGCTTTCCGAAAAATGAGGAGTTCTGAGCCTTGAAACAGGTGGCTCTCTGATGCATGAATCCCCGATATGCGAGCAATATTTCTTGATGTGTCTGGGAAAAACAGGTAGGTTTCCTCTGTTGGAGGGTACTTCCCGGGGGGTTCATAAAGCTATGGCCATTCTCATGATCGATCCGGTAGGGGGCATCAGCGGAGACATGCTCCTCGCAAGCCTCATTCACCTCGGATGTCCGGCAGACTACCTCAAAAAGATCCTGGAAGAGCTCCCCATGGGCACGTTCGACCTCAAGCTCACCCCGGAATCCATCAATGGCATCGGGTGCATCGGGCTTTCCTTCGAGACAGGGCCATTGGATCATGAGCGAACCTTCTCCCACATTCGGGATGACATTCTTACGACCCTCCCTTCATCCATACGGGACAGGGCAACAGCCATCTTCACTGCCCTTGCAGAGGTTGAAGCCGATGTGCACGGGACACAGGTTGATGAGGTACATTTTCACGAGGTTGGGGCAATGGATTCCATCTTTGACATTGTCGGGATTTCAGCTGCGTTGGAATGGTTCGGATCCCCGGAGCTCTACGTAAGAACCATACCCCTGGGCAGCGGCACAGTGCAGTCACGCCATGGCCGCATCCCGGTGCCGGCGCCGGCAACGATCAGGCTGCTGGAAGGCATGAAGGTGACCTTCACCCCCATTGAAGGAGAACTCACCACCCCCACCGGGGCCGCGGTGATCAAGGCCCTGTGCAGCAACAGTCCCACCCCTCCCGATCTCGTGGTAAAGGCGGTGGGCTACGGGTGCGGGCAGAAGCGCTACGGCGGCTGGCCGAATTTCTGCAGGACGATCCTGTGCGAATATTCCGAAGAGGAACACCTATCGCCGATGTATGCGGTGGAGGCGGATATCGACGACATGAGGCCCGAAGATTTCGAGGCAGCCTTTGCCAGGATAACCGAAGCCGGAGCCCTGGATGTGAGTCTCACACATAAAATCATGAAGCGGGGGAGGCCCGGGGTTGGCGTTCATGCCTTCTGTTATGCCCACTGTCTGCACCGTGTTCTCGATGCAGTGCTCTGCTACACCACCTCCATCGGGGCACGGTACTATCCGATCCAGCGCAGTGTCCTGCATCGCAGGGAGAGCACCCTTGCCACGAGATTTGGCACTGTAAGGATCAAGGAGGTGGAAACACCGCAGGGTGACTGGCGTGCAAAACCAGAATACCGTGATCTCCACGAGATATCCATGAAGCACAACGTACCCCTGTCCGAACTCAGGACAGAGATCGATGCGCTTCTGGCTCAGATCGAGGAAGAGAAACACGAGGCATGATTTCGGGTACGTAGTGGGGGTGACCATGATACAGGATCTGCTGGAGAAATACAGGGAAGGCGAGATCAGCCTGGAAGATGCGGAGAAGAGCCTGCTTCACCTTCTCTACGAACAGGGCGAGGATTTTCTGCTGGACCTTCACCGCAACCGTCGTCTCGGGTTTCCCGAGGTGGTCCTGGCAGAAGGGAAAACCACAGAGCAGGTCATCACCATCGTGGGGAATTTCCTCAAGACCCTTAACAGGGCCTTTGTCTCCAGCGTGGACCAGGAAAAAGAGCAGCTCCTTCGACAGCGATACTCCCATGCCATGATCACCATGGCAGGAAGGCTCATGGTGATCAAGACAGAAGAGGTTCGATCCGACGTGGAGGGGGTTGTGGGCATTATTACGGCGGGCACCGCTGATGTCCCCTATGCCGAGGAATGTGGCCTCATGCTCCAGGAGGTCGGAGCAGAGGTGCTGCGGGCCTATGATTTTGGTGTTTCGGGGGTTCACCGGCCGTTTCTGGGCATACAGCACACAGAGCGCGCCGATATTCTCGTTGTCTTTGCTGGAATGGATGGGATTCTCCCCACCATGATCGCCTCGCTCACCGACAAGCCTCTCATAGCTGTTCCCACGCCGATTGGGTATGGGTTCCGGGGCGGTGGGGAGACCGCGCTTTCAGTCATGCTCCAGAGTTGTGTCCCCGGGATCCTGGTGGTGAATATCGGCAACAGCATTGGTGCAGCAGCAGCAGCTGTCCGGTTGCTGAGGGCACTGCACAGGAGCAGGAATGAAGATTCTCTCCCGGCTTGATGCCTCCATCAGGAAGAAGAAAAACCTGGTGGCGCTGTTCTCCGGAGGTCTTGACTCCACGCTCCTTGCCCGGCTTGCCCACGATGCCCTGGGAGACGGCTGTGTCGCGCTCACCATCGATTCTCCCATTATGGCACGTCACGAGCTTGCGCATGCACGCGAAGTCGCCGAACTCATCGGAATCACCCACGTGATCGTGCCGCTGTGTGAATGGGAAGAAGATCCTGCCTTTGTACAGAATCCAGCAGACCGGTGTTACCTGTGCAAGAAGATCCGGCATTCGCGAGTGCGTTCCTGGGCCAACGATCATGGCTTCGAGACAATCGCAGAGGGCACCAACGCCACCGATCTCGAAGACTACCGGCCGGGACTCGAGGCCTCAACGCAGGCAGGGATCTGGCAGCCATTTGTCGAGCACCACGTCACGAAGCAGATGATCAGGGATCTTTCACGGGAACTCGGTCTTTCAACGTGGGACATGCCCAATACCGTGTGCCTCTGCTCACGGTTTCCCTGTGGCCTTTCCATAACGCCCGAGCGGCTCTCCATGGTGGAAGAGGCAGAACGTGTGCTCCGTGGCCTCGGCTTCGGGGTTGTACGGGTCAGGATATTCCCGTATGAAACCGCCGTGGTGGAACTTGATGATCATCAAGGCGCCCTGCAGTCAAGGGATCTGATCGTGGCGCGACTCAGGGCGCTCGGGTTCACCTTTGTCACCCTTGACCTCGAAGGCTTTGAGAGCGGCAGGATGAACCGGGTGATTCCCTAGCAGGGATCCCGCTTTCCTGTAGCAGTTCTTCCTGAGATGCCTCGAGAACAGTCTCAGAAACGCAGCACCGGTGGGATGTTCGCCTTTGTGCCGTGGAGTTTTGCCATCAGGAGGAGCTTCAGCGATACCAGGGGGTTGAGGGGCACCAGCTTCAGTGGAGGAACCTTCATCCAGTGCGCAAGGCCGTCGATGGTCGCGGCGAGATTGTTGCAGCCGGGAGAGATCGTGATGGAGCGTTTCCCGATTCTGTCCTTGAGTTCCGGATACCACTGCGCAATAACACAGTCCCCTGCAAGGTGGACCGGTCCGGTAACAGAAGAGATCTCTTCAGCCGAGATCCCCTTCCCCATGAGGATGGTGAACCCTCCTTTGCCTGCAAAGTCCTGCCCAAGCATCTCGAGTACGGCCTCGGTGTTGCGCTTGCACCCTTCCGTGCAGCAGCGTTCCTTTCCCCTGATGATTCTCACCCCTGCGGGGAATCGTTCCAGCAGGTCCCAGCTGAAAAGCTGCTTTCTCTCTTCGAAGAGGTTGCGGTTCTCTATTTCGATGGCGTCGATTTTTGACTCACCGAGTTTGATCTCGGCAGCGAGCCGGAGGTGTTCGACCTCGTCGAGGGGAAACCCCAGGAACTGAGCTCCCACCACATCAACGGCAAGGGGGTCATCTCCTCCGATAAGGACATTCAAGGGGACAACGCACTCGTCGGTTTGTGCCAGGGCCGGGTAGTGTCCGTGGTTCGTTGCTTCAATGCCGTCAATGAGGGTGAAATCCGGCTGAATAGCGCCGAAGATGTCTGCAATCTTCTGGTGGAGTTTGAAGTTGTGGTCCGCGATCCTGCTCTTCTGGTGGACGAGGCCGAACTGGTTCTTGATCCCCAGCGTCACGGTGGTCATGGAATGACTCTTGAGCTTGGGGATCGAGATGTAGAGGTTTTCATCTCTCTTCCGGATGAGGTTGTCGTGGATGAAATCAGGAATCTGGACAAAGGATTTCAGCCCTTCGAGATAGAGCGGCATCTCGCGGGTCTCGTCGAGGTAGACCGGCTGTGCACCTGTTTCCCTGCACATCCTGTTCATGCCCGTGATCTCGAAGACAAGGCGGGTGAAATTCCCCTGGGTGCTGTTTTCCATGACATAGATCCGTCGGGCACCTGCAGCTTTGAACGTGCGGACCACGGCAGAGACCACCTCCACGGAGGTATAGACGTGGGGTTTGAAGTCGATGCCATTGACCTTGAGGAAAACATCCCCCGATGACCTGATGAGGGCCCCGGCGCCCCCAAAGGCATCGAACAGAGATGCGACTGCTCTGTCAAGACCCTGTGCCGTGTCTTCGAATCTGACCGTTGCCATGGGATCGCCCTCCTTGGTCCTGTTGTGCCCGATCTGGGCAGCAGAGTCAATCCTCTCTCACCAAGGGCTGTGCTGGACAGAAGCTGTCTGGGCATCGCAACCAGAAAATCACCATTCGTCGAGCGACACACCCTCTTCGGCATGGAAGCGCTTCAGGAACGAAGCATACCGGATCATGTGGGAGAGGGCCCTGAATCCCATTTCAGGGTGCTCGATGTAGCTGATGCCCCGGCTGTGGAACAAATCCTTCGCAAAGGCTGTCATTTCCCGGAAGGTAATGGGTACGAGCAGTTTTCTCGTGGTTCCGGCAAGGGAGAGAAAGGCCTCGTTGATCATGTGTGAAAACCGATCCAGTTCGCCCAGGGGTGGAATGCACACCGGAAGGATGATATGAAGATTGTCGTCGTTGATGAGGATTTCCAGGATCTCCCGGAATCCACCCTGGAACCCTGCCCCCGTTACGTCCAGGGGGTTGTCAGCAACGGCAAAGGGCGGAAGGTATGCCTTGAGCGATTTTCTTGTATGTTCCTGCAGTGGAGGCAGGTTGATCCCGTAGGTGTGGCACAGATCGGCATACAATCCGCACAACCCCCCGGAAAGGGTGCATATCCCGAGCCCGCCACCTTCGGGGAGAGCCTGGCGTGAGAAAAGTCCGGCGGTCTCCACGAGTTCCTCGATGCTTTCCACGCGGATGATGCCGAGCTGGCGGAACAGTCCTTCTGCGATCCCGTCATCGCCTGCCAGTGCCCCGGTATGAGACATGGCCGCCTTTTTGCCCGTTTCGGATCGCCCGACCTTGATGAAGATAAGGGGGATCTTCTTTTCCGCTGCCGCTCTCGCAAGATTTTTGAGCTTGTCGACGTCACGCAGACTCTCCATGAACGCCGTAATTACGCGGGTGGAGTTGTCTTCGATGAGGTACTCAAGGCAGTCTTCTGCCGTAAGGAGGGCCTCGTTGCCGGTGGTGGCATAGAGCGAGAGGCCGGGGGACTTCAGCATGAGTTTTGAGGCCATCACCTCGCTTGCCGCCCCGCTCTGGCCGATGAGCCCGATGTTGCCGGCGACGAGATCCCCTTCAACGGCGCCGCCGAGGAAGATGGTTGTTTTTGCCGCGAGATTCATGAATCCGAGGCAGTTCGGGCCCATGAGGAGCATGTTGTTCTCACTGCAATACTCCCGCACCTCGGACTGCAGGAGCCTTCCCTCGTCTCCTGTCTCTGCAAACCCTGAAGAGATGAGCAGGACATTGAGGATACCCCGGTCCTTGAGCTCACGAAGGGCATCGAGCACCAGGGTGCTCTTTACCATAATCACGGCAAAATCGATTATTCCTTCGGGGAGCTGATAGATGCTCTGGTATGCCTTGAGCCCGCAGACCTCCTCTGCCCGGGGATTGACCGGGTAAAACCTGCCCTGGAACGCGATGCGGGCCGCATTGCCGATCAGGTTGAAAAACCACTGGTTATTATCTGACGCCCCGATGACCGCGATATGTTCCGGCGAGAAAAACTGCCTGAGCCTCTCTGATGATTTGTCGACCACACTCCCCCCTCCTGAACTCAGAGCACCTTTCATGGGAAACCACTCAAGCCCTTCCACTGTCAAGTGAAAACCAGTGTTGGCCTGCTTGGTTCTTTCTGCTAGGGTGAGAGACACGATCCCTGGCAACCAGGGGATAGTTGTGCTGTATCGAAGTGGCCTGAGGAGGAGGGGTGGACGAAACCGTTCTCGTCATCGTTGAGTCAACGGCCTACTTCCTCGCCCTGATCAATCCGGCGAGCAAGATCTTCCTCCTGTCAACCATGGACCCGCCCTATTTCTTATGAACAGCGCTGCTGACACAAGAGGTGACGAATGAAGAAAGTCGTTGGATGTGCCCTGCTCCTGATGGTGCTCTCATGTCGGCCCGTGGATGAAACGCTCGTGGTAGAGCCCATCCAGGGGTTCGAGATCAAGCGCTACCTCGGCACCTGGTACGAGATCGCACGGATGCCGGTGTGGTTCGAACGGAATCTCGTGAACGTGACGGCCACCTATTCTCTGCGGGAGGACGGCACGGTGCAGGTGCTCAACCAGGGGTTTGTGAAAGCGCCTGAGGGAAAGAAGAAGCAGGCCAGGGGGAAAGCGGTCTTTGCGGGAAATCCCGAGGTGGGGCACCTCAAGGTGACGTTTTTCTGGCCCTTCTCCGCGGATTATATCGTCATGGAACTGGACCACGATCACTACCAATACGCCATGGTCTGCAGCACGTCGGACAAGTATCTGTGGATCCTTGCCAGAGATCACCACATGGAAGAGCATCTCCTCGAGCGTCTTGTTCAGAGAGCTCACGAGGCAGGCTTCGACACGAGCAGGCTCATCTTTCCCCTCCAGCAGTGGTAACCCTCGCTGCCCTGCAGGGAAGGTCTTCTTAGGGATTTCTGTCAGGAAGGTCACAGGTGATCGGATCGTATGCGCACTCATTGCTGCTCCCTGTTCTCGGGTTTGTATCCATCATGCATGGCCATATCTTCTCCTGAAACATGGAATGCCAGTGGAAGCTGCACGGAAACCCTTCGTACCCCAACGTCTGTTGGGAAGTGCTGCCCTTTATGGTTTTCCGGCACGAGGTGGATTCTTGTTCTTTTTCCACTTGGCAGGAGCTTGAGGGCTGGCCTCTTCTTTGACTACTCGCCGCCCGACGTCTGCGGGTAAGGAATTCTTCCCTGCCTGGCAGGTAAGACAGCTCGAACCATCGAGAACCAACCCACAGGGATACTCTTCAGAAGTGATTGGCTTTCATGGATGTAGGAGAAACGAGAAAAGCCACCGCTAAAGTCCATGCTATCATGAGATGGAGAAGCTCCATGTGGCTCATAACATGCACACATGACTCATCGTGGATCGAAGTATCCCTGTGTGATAAGGTGCCAAGGCCGAGGTTAAAAAGGTGAGGTGCTTTCTTTGATCAAGAGATTGAGAAGATCGTCTTCCTACAGGCTCGATATGGATCGCAGCCTGGATATGATCATGGTGAGGGCATCCACGGTGGCAGTGATATCCTGCTCAGATGTTTCTCTTCCCAGCGAAAGACGGATCGTGCTCTGGGCCTGATGGGGATCGAGACCCATGGCCAGGAGCACGTGGGAGGGTGATTCTGACCCAGTGGAGCAGGCAGAGCCTGACGAGGCGCAGATGCCTTTGAGATCGAGGTGGAGTAGGATCGATTCACCATCCACACCCTTAAAGCACAGGTTGGAGGTGTTAGGCAGGCGGTTCGAACCTGCTCCGTTGATCTTCACGCCCCTGATACGGTTCGCAATCTCGGTTTCCATCCTGTCGCGCAGCCCGGTGATGCGAGCCGCATCACGCTCCATGGTGTTCAGGGCCAGGCTCACCGCGGCGCTGAACCCAGCAACAGCAGGGAAGTTCTCCGTGCCCGCCCTGAGACCGCGCTCCTGAGAACCACCGGTAATGAGGGGATGAAGCGGTGTCCCTTTCCGGACATAGAGGACACCGATCCCCTTGGGGCCGTGGACCTTGTGGGAAGAGAGAGAGATGAGGTCTGCATTGATCTCAGATACCTGCACAGGGATTTTTCCCAGAGTCTGAACCGCATCCGTGTGGAACACGATACCGTGTTTGCCTGCCATGGAACCGATGATGCTCACGGGCTGGATCACTCCGGTCTCGTTGTTTGCGTGCATGATACTGATCAGAAGGGTCTCAGGGGTGATTGCCCGTTCCACCTCGGCGGGATCTACCATTCCTCGGGAATCCACCGGGAGATAGGTAACCCGGTATCCGTCCCGCTCCAGATCCTGGCAGGTCTTCAGGACAGCTGGGTGCTCGATGGATGAGGTGATGAGGTGCCGGCCCTTTCCCCTCAAAGCCCGAGCAGCACCCCTGATCGCCAGATTGTTGGATTCGCTGCCGCCGCTGGTGCATACAATTTCCCCTGGATTCGCACCGATACACCCGGCAATTTCGGCCCGTGATTTTTCAAGAACAGCCCGTGCCTCGCGCGCCGGGCCATAGTAGCTCGATGCATTGCCGAACAGAGTTCTCTGGAGTTCTCCCATGACATCGAGAACCTCGGTGCGGATGGGAGTGGTGGCATTGTGATCAAGGTAGATCATCGTCGGTGTCTTCAGCCTCGGCCATCATCTGTTTGAGGAGGTAATCCTGGATCGCGGCCTGCATGGCCGTTATGCCCAGCAGCGAGCAGTGCTTCTTATGTTCGGGTATGCCGCCTAAGGCCGTGATCACGTCATCGTCGGTGAGTTCACGGGCCTCTTCCAGGGACAGTCCCTTTGCCAGCTCCGTGGCCATGCTGCTGGTTGCGATGGCGCCGGGACAGCCGAATGACCTGAACTTGATGTCCGTGATGATGTCGTCTTCAACCCTGATCCAGAGCTTCATCTGATCACCGCAGGTCGGGTCTCCCACCAGGGCGAATCCGACTCTCTCCCCGGGTTCCATCTCACCCACGTTTCGTGGATTGGTGAAATGATCGAGGACGGTATCGTTGTAGAAGAGTATCGGGCCGGTGGTTTCGTCAGCCTGGCTCTGCCTGTAGAGGTCTTTCCAGTCCTGCATTATATGTTCCTGCCACAGAAATCTCCGCCGCAGGGTGGAGGGTCGCACCGTTCTTCCCTGCCGCAGCAGGTTCTGCCCGGTTGTCGCGATGTGCCCTGAGGTACCGCGGTGACGGACATGCGCTTGGTCAGGCCTGAACTTCCACACTTAGGGCAGGCAAGTTCCTGGCCGGTTTCACCCATCTGACAGAGAATCTCCGAGACCTGTGAACAGGCACTGCAGGAAAACTCATAGAGTGGCATGCTTCGCTCCTTACCGTGAAAGTCACTTGTCTCATAGGCCAAATTTCTTGATTGTGCAAGATGCTGGAAGTGTAGTGATGAGTTCAGGAAACTGAACAGGGCATGGCGGTACTCAAGAGAACCCTGGTGGGGTAATCGGGAATGACTGTCTTACGACTGAAGACATCACTTCCACACTAGGCACAGGGCACGGGTGCGTGATAAGAAAGAAGTATCCGTGGTGAATGATATTCTTTCAAGGGGGGACTATGGCCAGGAGAATTCTCAGGACAAGACTGTGTGACCTGTTTGGAATCGAGTATCCCATCCTGAGCGCGGGAATGGGGCCGGGGCTCATCGGTGAGCAGGCCGGGTCACCGGTAGAGTTGGTGGTGGCAGTATCAGAGGCCGGCGGCCTGGGTGTGCTCGGAGGGAGTGGCTTCACAGTGGATGAACTCCGCGGGGCAATTCGAGAGATCCGTTCCCGAACGGACAAACCATTCGGAGTGGATCTGCTGCTGCCCAAGAGCATGGTGAACACCGAGACACCTGACTATGGCGGCATTACCGAGATTCCTTTGAGTGCGGTGGTGAAGACCCTTCCCAAATCACACCAGGACTGGATTGCGAAGGTGAAAGACGAGCTCGGTCTGCCGGATGTGGAGCTCATGGTAAAACTCAACACCACAACCCTTCGGCCCCACGAGGCGGTGAAGGTGTGCATAGAAGAGAAGATTCCGCTTTTCTGTGCAGGGCTGGGCAACCCAGGCTTCATGGTGGAAGAAGCCCATGCCCAGGGTGTCAAGGTGCTGGGGATCACCGGCAATACCAAAAACGCGAGCAGGATGAAGGAATCCGGGATAGACATCCTGGTTGCCCAGGGCTATGAGGGAGGTGGACACACGGGAAGGGTCGGCACCCTTGCCCTTCTGCCCGGGGTCATTGATGTTGCTCACCCCACCCCGGTCCTTGCAGCAGGGGGGATCGGAGACGGCAGGGGGCTTGCCGCGGCACTGGCCATGGGGTGTGCCGGTATCTGGGTGGGCACCAGGTTTCTTGCCACGCACGAGGGTGGGGCCCTCGAGGTGAACAAGCTCAAGATCGTATCCTCATCGGATGAGGATACCCGGGTGAGCACCGCCATAACGGGAAAGACGTCGCGTGCGAGCTACAGTAGCTTCCATGATCTCTGGAATGCATCGGGTCTCGAAGCGCTGCCGTTTCCCACGCAGTTTATCGTGTCTTCAGCCCTGTTTGCGAGCATTTCCAAGGCCCACAGGGATGAGTACATGAGCGGGTTCGCGGGTCAGGTTTCCGGCATTATCCACGAAATAACATCCGCCAGAGAGGTGGTTGAAGACATGGTGGAGGAGGCCGCAGACATCCTCACGAACAGACTTCCCCGGGACGTTCAGGTGCGGTAGAGCTCCAAGAAAAGTGGCTGAAAAGACCCCCTGGATCCACACTTGTCCAAAATAATAATCGAAGAAACAGTTTGTG
>DSBG01000115.1 GCA_011046135.1 Deltaproteobacteria bacterium | reverse complement strand
TCCGCCTCGGGTGATCTTCATCTCGAAATCAAATCCCGATCCCAGGATATTTTTACCGAGAAGACCCAGGGCTGTTGCGTCTGAGACCGCCTTCTTCATAACCTCCACGGCCAGGGGATATTCATCTCTGATGTAGGCATACCCGTTATGAGCCCCGACAGCCCAGGCACCGATGATCATTCCCTCGATCACGGCATGAGGGTTGCCTTCCATGATGGATCGATCCATGAACGCCCCGGGGTCTCCTTCATCGCCGTTGCACAAGACGTAGCGCGTTTCCGACTGGATGGACCGGCACGACTTCCACTTCCTTCCTGCAGAAAATCCGCCTCCTCCTCGCCCCCGAAGGCCCGAAGCCTCGATCATCTCGATGATCTCTTCAGGGTCCATACGAAAAACCTTTTCCAGCGAGGCATATCCTCCTGTCGTAATATAGTCGCCAATCTCGAAAGGATCTATTACCCGTAGATCGCGCAGGATCAGTTGCTTCTGATGAGCGTAGAACGGAATGGTCTCGAGGGTCGTGCTCCTTTTCTTGGTGACAGGGTCCTTATACCCGAGAGAATCTATCACCTCTCCATTTTTCACGGTCTTCTCGATAATCTCGGGGACATCTTTCGGTTTCACTTCCAGATAGACGATTGAATTCCCGAAAGAAACTACCGGACCCTTGCTGCAGAACCCCTGACACCCGGTGAGCTTCATACGCAATTCAACCTTACACCGAAGATGTTGTGCTTCGATCTCTTTCTTGAAGGCCTCTGCGAGATTTCTGCTGCCCTTTGCAAGACACGGGGTGCCTCCGCACACAGAGATGATCGGATACTCCCCCTTATGGGAATTGAGCATCTTCGCTCTGTACTCTTGAAACTCATCGACCGAATTTAGCTTCTTGCTCTCCATGATTTCAGCCTTCCCAGTCCTTATTTATATTTCTTGAGATTCTTGAGAATATTCTGCGATGAAGATTTTTCATAGTAATCTTCGTCATCAACGACGACGACCGGGGCCAGCGCGCATGCGCCAACGCAGTTGACAGTCTGCAAGGTAATTCGCTTATCCTCTGTTGTTTCACCCGGAGCTATCCCCAGCTCTCTGCCGAGAACATCGACAAGGGAAGGTGCCCCTTTGAGATGGCATGCAGTTCCTGTACACACCTTGCAGGTGTGCCTGCCCGTTGGAACCAGGGAGAGGGCCTTGTAGAACGTCCCCATCGCATAGATCTTGCTTGCAGGCACACCGAACATTTCGCTCAGCTTCTCCATGCCTTCCTCAGGAACATAGTTAAATTTCTTCTGAAAATCTTGCAGGATTGCCAGCAGAGACTCCTCTGATTTTTCATAGCCGGCTATGATCCTGGTTATCTCTTTCGTGTCTACAGCCATCTCATCAATCCTCTTCACATCTCTTCAATATTTTTTGATAATCTCTGTCAACCGTGGTCTGTATGTGGCTGATCTCTTCATCGGTGAGGTGACGAAATCTGCCCTGACCCTTGAGATACTCCTCCACCGGGATCTTCTTGTAGGGACGGTAGTTGAGGTTATACTTCCCGTGCGTGACTTCATAGAGGGGGAATATACAGGAATCAACCGCCAGCCTTCCGAATTTGATGGCATCCTCGGTCTGAATTCTCCAGCCAGTGGGACAGACAGATAAAATGTGGATATACGCAGGACCGGGAAGCGCAGCAGCCTTTTTCACCTTCTCCAGGAGATCAAAGGGAAAACTGGGACAGGCGGTCGCCACATACGGGATGTTGTGCGCCACCGCGATCTGGGTAAGATTCTTCTTCTCAGTCTGCTGGCCGAAGCTGACTGTACCCGCAGGACTCGTGGTGGTGCTTGCGCCATAGGGGGTGGAACTGGAACGCTGAATGCCGGTATTCATGTATGCCTCATTGTCATAGCACACATAGACCATATCGTGACCACGCTCCAGGGCGCCGGAGAGTGGCCCCATACCGATGTCGGCTGTTGCACCGTCACCGCCCATCCCCACAAAATTAATCTTCTTTTTCGGGACTCGACCTTTACGCATCAGCGCCTTCATGCCCGACTCACATCCAGAGATCACCGCTGCCGGGTTTTCAAAGGCATTGTGAATCCAGGGGACCTTCCATGCAGTCAGCGGCAACGGCGAAGAGATGATCTCCATGCATCCGGTGGCCATGGCAACGATCGTATCCCGCCCCAGGGCCTTGAGAACCAGCCGGACGGCGAGGGCCTCTGCGCACCCCTGGCATGCCCTGTGTCCGGAGGTGAAATTCTCCGATTTTTCAACAAGCCTCGACGTGAACACCGAGAATCTATCCATACTGATCTCCTTATCCTCTCAGTCCGTAGAGCGTGAATCCCTCTGTCTCACCACGCCTCGCCTTTTCCTTGCCTTCGAGGATGATATTCCTGAAATCTTTCCGTGACACGTCTCTTCCCGCAAGTCCGGCGACATAGTTCACAATCGTCGGCGCACCTTTCTTCTGGTAGAGAGCGGAGCGGAGCTCTGAGGCCACGGGACCGCCGGGACCGCCGAAACTGATGGCCCGATCTATGACAACCAGGGACTTCTTCCCCAGGAGTGCAGCGCGAATCTCGTCGTAGGGGAAGGGCCTCCAGAGACGGATCTTGACCACACCCACCTTTTCGCCTTCCGCACGAAGCGTGTCCACAACCTCCATGGCGGTCTCTCCGTAGGACCCCATGGTCACGATGCAGTACTCTGCATCATCGGCCCGGTAGGTTTCCACGGGGCGGTAGTATCTTCCCGTGAGTTTTCCCCACTCGTCCCATGCCTTCAGGATAACCGGGTAGGAGTTCCGTATCCCGTGTTCCCTGTTCATCTGTGTTTCCGTGTAGATCTCAGGCATCCCGAAACACCCCATGGAAACGGGGTTGTCCGGGTGGAGAGCATTGATCATGGTAAAGGGTGGCAGGTATTTCCTGATGGTTTCATCGTCTTCATATTCGATGGGTTCGATCATGTGGGTGAGGATGAATCCATCCAGATTTATTGCCACCGGGAGCCTGACCTCGGGATCCTCCGACATCCTGTAGGAGCAGAAGATGTTATCGTAGCACTCCTGTCCATTTTCCACAAAGATATGGACCCACCCCGCATCCCTGACCATCATGGTGTCGGTGTGATCATTCCAGATGGAAAGGGGACTCGACAGGGACCTGTTGGCAAGGGCCATTACCATGGGAAGTCTCATGGCTGCGGCGATAAAAAAGATCTCCGACATCAAAGCCAGACCCTGTGAACTCGTCGAAGTGAACGTCCGTGCACCGACTGCCGAAGAACCGCAGCACACACTCATGGCCGAGTGCTCGCTGTCCACGGGGACGAATTCGGCATCCAGCTCGCCGTTTGCCACAATCTCGGAGAGGTGCTCCACGATGTGGGTCTGCGGCGTGATGGGGTATGCGGCGATCACATCAGTATCGGCCTGTGCCACTGCATCCGCTATGGCGATTGATACTTCTACACCCTTCCTCACCTTGGGCATACGCTTACTCCTCCTCGCTGATCATGGTTATGCAGCCGACAGGGCATTCTTTCGCACAGATACCGCATCCCTTGCAGTAGGTCAGATTCGCTTCAAAATGGCCTTCAGGGGCGCGCACGATACAGACATCCGGGCAGAACAGCCAGCAGACACCGCACTTGATGCACTGCTCCCTGTTCACGACGGGCCGCTCGGAACGCCATGATCCGGTCTCGTACTCCATGGCATTGCCGACCTCGACCACCACCGCCCCGACTTCGAGTTCTCTCCATGTTATCTGATCCATTGGTTTCGCCATGGGTCTACTCCTTCATCACGACTTCATGGTATGCCCGTTCGAGGGCCTTCAGATTTCTCGCCCCGAGCTTTGATCCGAATCTCTCCATGAGCGGTTTCTTGACATCCTCAATCCCGATGAGGCCCGTGGCCCGGATCATGGCCCCGATCATGGTGGTATTCACGATAGGCCTGCCCACCTCTTCAATGGCGATGGCGTTCGCATCCACCGTGGCAATCCTGAAGGGAACTTCCGCCCGAATCCCAAGGGCTTCAGGAGATTTTTTGGTATTCAGGATAAGAACCCCGCCTTCACGCATCCCCTCGCTGGGATCCAGCAGAGAGAGCAGCCCGGGATCCAGAACGATGACCACATCAGGGTTGTACACCTTGGCCCTGATATTGATCTTCTTGTCATCAACCCTGCAGAAGGCTACCACAGGCGCACCCCTGCGCTCTGGCCCGAAACTCGGAAAGGCCTGTGCGTAATTCCCCTTGTTGATCGCCGCTATCGCGATGAGCTCCGCCGATGTAACCGCACCTTGACCCCCTCTTCCGTGTAACCGTATCTCCTGCATAGCTACTCCTCGAAAAAATATGAATGGCGATTCATATCATTGTTGCTCTTGTGCTGTCAAGGCAAGATGGTCAGATATTCACCGTGATTTCGGGGTCAAGCACATGTATATCTGCTTGTAAATAGGCTTCTTTCTAGAATCTCACCCCGCATGGGCGCTATCGGGAAGCAGTACATACCTGAGCATGGAAGACTGTGGGCCATTGAAAACCTCATCTCCGGGTTCATGGCACGCTTCCCGTCGCTCTCCCAAGGATCAGAGCTGAACCTCTTCACTGAACCGTTTCACGTCCCGGCTCACCATGTGGAGAGTCTGATTTTTCTAAGACCAAGAAAAAAAGTATTTGACATCTCGAAAATCCCTCTTATATAAGGCCCTCAACCTATAGCATCTCTTTCAAAGGCTATAGACCTCCTTTTTGGGCCCACTACCACCTCATTGAGTGGGCCGTTTTTTTTTGGTATACTCGTGGGGGAGATGAAGGACAAGAAATCGTTGAACACCCCCTTTTCAAAGCTCAGGGGGATCAAAATCCCCGAGAAACCCCCTCCGCAGGCACCGAAGAAAAAAGTCGGGGAGCGCGGCAGAGAGCCCCAGGTTATGCTCGATGACCGGGCGCTCTTTGTAAAGGCGATGGAGGGAGTCACTCCCATGGAGAGCGACACCGTGATCCCGAACCCATTGGATCAGCGTGTGGTGATCGATCAGGTACAGGAGAATCGGAGAAAACAGGATCTGGAGGTGCGAAACACCCTCGATGCGCTTGTCAAGGGTACGGCGCGGTTCGACATCACCTCCACGGGAGAGTACGTGGAGGGCCATGTCGTCTCTCTCGATCTCAAGACCATGAAAAAGCTCAAGGATGGTGAATTCACTATCCAGACCCACCTCGATCTCCATGGATACGTCAAGGACGACGCGCAGAGGGTCCTGACGAATTTCATCCAGAATGCCCATGCCCTCGAAAACAGATCGCTCCTCATCATCCATGGCCGGGGCCTGAAATCAGACCAGGGGCCTGTGCTGAAAGAACATGTCATCAGGTGGCTGACGCGGGGGACTCTCTCCCACCTCGTCCTGGCCTTCTGTTCCGCACGTCCCTGCGACGGGGGAACGGGGGCCATCTATGTGCTCCTCAAAAAACATCCGAGGAAATCTCCGTGGAAACGTCCGCTGTAACCGGGAACCTGGCCTACTGCCTCCCGGATCGAGTGCTGCCGCATCCTGAAGACCCCCCGCCGCCGGAATCTCTTGATACCCCAAGCGACCTGCACCGATCTCTCGGGGTAAGGTACTTACCCGGGGTGGGATTCTTACCTGGGGGAGGTGTTCTTACCTGGCCGAGAACTGGGAAAGCAGGATGAACAGTTCCGTGAACGCAACCCTGAGATTGATGTTTTCCATTGCTCCCCTCCTGAGTTCCCGGATACACCGTGCTGTTTCTTCCACATCAGGGTAACTCAGGGGCTTCAAGGAGATGTCCTTGAGTTCCTCGTTGAGCAGCGTGTTTCCGCCGTGGCCGATGACCAGGATATCCCTCAGAATCGCCTCCACCACGGTCAGGAGGACCGGGGCCATACCTTTTGGATCTGCAGTATCTTTCGGAAAATACCGACCGGAGAGATCTGCTGCATCAATGCCGGAGAAAATTGCGAGGACCTCTGTGCGCACAGCGAGGAAGGACTCTCTGTCCACCCCTGCAATTCCCCCGGGAATACCCGAGGTGATCCTTGTCAGAGCAGCATCGCCACTGGCATCCTCGTCGATGGAGGCCTTCACTGGTGTGAACCGAAGAACCTGACATCGTGAGATAATGGTGGGCAGCAGCAGATGAGGTTTGTGGCTCACCAGGATAAAGATTGTATGGTGAGGAGGTTCTTCGAGACTCTTCAACAGGGCGTTGGCACTGGCCTTGTTCATCTGCTCAGCGGGTTCTATCACGATGCATTTCATCCGAGCCTCAAACGGTTTGAGGCCGATTTCCGCGAGGGTGTCTCGTATGCTCTCCACTTTGATCCACGCGGCAGAGGGAATGATTTCCACGAGGTCGGGATGTGTCTTTGCGTTGACCTTCACACAGCACCTGCACGCGTCGCACGGATCACCCCGTGAATTCAGGCAGTTCAGGGCCTTGAAAAATTCACGTGCAACCAGGGACTTTCCTACACCGAGCATCCCTGCGAAGAGAAACGCGTGGGGAAGCTTCTCAGAGACACTGTAGCCCCTGAGCTGATCGACCTGAGCGGTGTGACCGATGATATTCTTCCACATGTGATGCATGCTATACCATCTGTTGCAATCAGGCAAACGGATCTCTCTTTCTCATACACGCAGGACGAATCTGACATCAAGACAGACTCCTTGACTTGGCACGTGATTTTCAGATAATGCTGAATCTCGGAAAATTGCATACCTGGGAGGAAGAATGAGGAGATATCGAACGGAAACTCTGAGGAACATGATCATCATGTCTCAGTCTGGCGCTGGAAAGACTTCTCTGGGAGAAGCGCTGCTGTTCAATGCTAAGGTTACCACGAGACTGGGGAAGGTTCTCGACGGAAATTCCGTTCTCGATGTGGAACCTGAAGAGATCAAACGGCAGTCATCCATTTTTTCTGCACTCCATACCTTCAAGTGGAAGAACTCCGGCGTGATCATGCTGGATACACCGGGAGATGCAAACTTCACCTCGGAAGTCATCCTCGGATTGAAATCGGCTGACAATGCCCTCTTTGTCATCGATGCAATAGACTCCATCAAGCCACATTCTGAAAATCTCTGGAATATGGCCGTTTCAGAGGGCCTGGTACGGGCATGTTTCATCAACAAGATGGACCGGGAACGGGCCAATTTCGACCAGGTGCTCTCGGATATATCCGAAATATTCGAGATAAAACCCCTCCCCCTTACCCTGCCAATCGGCTCTGAAGACATGTTCACCGGCGTTGTCGATGTCTTGAGGAAAAAAGCCTACCTCTATGCGAAAGACGGCTCTGGAACTCAGAAAGAGGCAGAGGTTCCCCCCGAGATGAAAGATGCCCTCGATGAGGTCTTCAACAAGGTGATGGAAGACCTTGCCGAGGTCGATGACACGCTGATGGAAAAATACCTCGAAGGACAGGAGCTCTCGGCACAGGAACTCGAAGGCGCCCTGAAGAACGGGCTCATCAGGGGAGAATTTCTTCCCGTGTTCTGCGGGTCTGCTCTGCTGAACATGGGAATTCAGCCCCTGATGGACTTTATCAGTTCCGCCTTCATCTCCCCGGAGCAGAGAGCACTTCCAGCTCTGACGAACAAGCAGGGGGAAAAGAAGGAGTATCGGCACTCGGAAGACGAGGTCTTCTGCGGGTATGTCTTCAAGACCATGAGCGATCCGTATACCGGGACCCTGAGCATCATCAGGTGCCTGAGTGGGACACTGGCGCCTGATTCAAGCCTCTACAATGCGAGCCGGGACGTCAAGGAACGAATCGGTGCAATCTTCATGCTGGAAGGCAAGACCCAGAAACCCATCGAACTGGTCGGCCCCGGCGATATCTTTGCCGTGGCAAAACTGAAGGAGACCAAGACAGGTGATACCCTCCTGGGCGAGACCGTTAAATTTACCCTGCCCCACCCATCGTTCCCCGAACCCATCATGAACATGGCCGTGACACCCAAGACCAAGGCGGACGTAGACAAAATCCTGCCCGCCCTGCAGAAACTCATGGATGAGGACCCTGTCCTGAACGTCTACCGTGACGATCAGACCGGTGAGTTCATCCTCTCGGGCCTCGGCCAGCTCCATATCGAGATCGCGGTGGACAGGCTCAAGAGGAGATTCGGGGTTGAGGTTGAACTCAAGACGCCGAAAGTCCCCTACAAGGAAACCATTACCGCCAGCGCAAAGGTCCAGGGAAAACACAAAAAGCAGACCGGCGGTCACGGTCAGTACGGGGACGCATGGATCGAACTGGAACCGTTGGACAGGGGCCAGGGATTCGAGTTCGTCAATGCCATCGTGGGCGGCGTCATTCCCCGGCAGTACATCCCGGCTGTGGAAAAGGGCGTCATCGAGGCCATGCAGAACGGAACGCTGGCGGGATATCCCGTGGTCGATGTCAAGGTTACCCTCTATGATGGCTCCTACCACGACGTGGATTCCTCGGAAATGGCCTTCAAAATAGCAGGGTCCCTTGCCTTCAAGAAGGCCATCGAGCAGTGCAAGCCCATCCTCCTCGAGCCCATCATGAACATCTCCGTCACCGTTCCGGAGGAATGCATGGGTGATGTGATGGGGGATCTCAACAGCAGGAGGGCCAAGATCGAAGGCATGAACTCACGCGGCAAGTACCAGGAACTCAAGGCCATTGTTCCCCTGGCAGAGGTTCTCACCTATGCGCCCACCCTGACTTCCATCACCTCGGGAAGGGGAACGTTCAGCTTGAGCTACTCCCATCTCGAACCCGTACCCTACAGCATTCAGGAAAAGATCGTCGAGGAGGCTGCCGCACTCAAGGATGGCAGGTAGCGAGCAAAATGATGTCAGGAGCTTGTTCCTCAAACTCCAGTCCATGACCGTCTCGGAGAAGCTGGAGCTGTCCCGCAAGGCATCCAAGGAGATCAGGGCTCTCCTGATGCGAGACTCGAACAAGCTCGTCCAACTTGCGGTAATCGAATCGCCCAACATTACGGAGAGCGAGGTGCTCACCATTGCGAACAACAGGCAGATCACGGACGAGGTACTCAGGAAGATAGCCCTGAACCGTGACTGGATGAAAAATTATCAGATCAAGCTCGCGCTGACCCACAACCCGAAAACACCCCTGGCAATTGCCCTGAGACAGATCCCCTATCTCTCGCAGAGAGATCTCAAGCTCATCTCCAAGAGCAGGGCCATCGCCCGGCCCCTTGCCATTGCGGCAGAGAGCAGGCTCAAGGAGGTACGCAGATGAAACGTGCAGGAATTCTCACCCTGTCCGACAAGGGAGCCGCAGGTGAACGAGAAGACCTGAGCGGCCGGATCATCCGGGAGATGCTCACAGAAAGCGGACTTCACATCGCGGTCTATGAAATCATTCCCGACGAGAAGGAACTCATTGAAAACACCCTGACAACCTGGTGTGATGACCTCGCCCTCGATCTCGTGGTCACCACGGGAGGAACCGGGCTCTCTCCCCGGGATGTCACTCCGGAGGCAACCCTGTCAATCATCCACAAGCGCCTCCCAGGAATGGAAGAGGTCATGCGTACTGAGAGCCTGAAAAAAACTCCCCACGCCATGATCTCGCGGGCAGTGGTGGGAGCGAGGAACGCAACCTTGATCATCAACCTGCCCGGCAGCCCCTCGGGTGTTCGTGAATGCCTCGGCAGCGTCATCCCTGCACTGAACCATGCCCTGGATAAACTCTCTGGAGACATGAGCGAGTGCGCTCCGGGCGCTCAGGATACGAAACGTCCCCACTGATTCGAAGGTGAGGGCCCAGGGCCTTTTCCTGTTTCGGGTTCGGCTTTCTGTGTAATGCCGGGGTGAATGAGCGCATCATTCACTCCCGAACAGCTCTTCAAACTGTCCAAGATCCGGGAGATCGGACAGGGAGGTCAGTCCGAAGACCTCGAGAAACCGTTCCGTGGTGACATAGCGCATGGGTTTTCCTGGTTTGACATCGATGAGCTGATGCTTGAGAAGGCTTTTCAACGATGAGCTGGAATCGACGCCGCGGATGGTATCAACGGTCTGTTTCGTACACGGGCACCTGTAGGCTATGACCGCGAGCACTTCGAGTGCAGCCGGTGACAACCGCGAGGGATTGTGGAGCGAGCGCAGAAAGGGGGCATAGCGCTCCAGGGTGACATACATATACCCCGCTGATGCCCGCTCGATTCGGAACGTTCTCCCGGAATCCTTGTAGATCCCGTTCAGTTCGGATACCGCATCTGCAATATCCCCCTCACTGATGTCCGGAACAACCTTGAGAATCTCCCTCGATGCAAGAGCTCCTGCAGCAGAAAAGATGAGCGCCTCTATGATTTCACGCGTATCCATGCACCCTTCTCTACAGGTTCACCCTGACTGGAAGCCACCCCCGTCACCTCTTCACGAGATAGATCACGGAAAATACCCGTCTCTGGAGAATGCGGACAAGTGCAACTCTTGACATCTCCAGGGCTGCCATGAATGCCCCGATGAGTTCCATCCGTTCCCTCGAGGTCACGGCATCTTCCAGCCGTATCTTGTTATTCGTGCTCAAGAGCCCCTGGATCCTGGCCATGATCTCATGAATACTGAACCGGGAGGCAAGGACATCCATCACGTATTTCCTGGTACGACCCTTGAGTTCATGCAGTGCCTGGAGGAGGTTGCCCATACTCAGGGCTGCCAGGGACTGTTCGGTATGGGCAGTGCCCCGGGGAAACCTGTCTCTGAACAGCATCGGCCTGCTGGAAAGATCAGATGACGCCTGTTTTATCGCCCGGTAGGCGATCAGCATCTCTTTGAGCTCCTGAACCGGGTTGTTCGCATCCGATCCATCGAGAACCTCCCCCGTGGGCAGGAGCAGGCAGGATTTCAACCAGATAAGGTAGGACGCCATATCGAGAAACTCTGAGGCCAGTGCTATGTCAAGGGTGCGCATCGATTCGATATACGCGAGGTACTGGTCCACGATGGGGCAGACTTCGAGATCTTCCAGGGTGAACCTGTTCTTTTCGATCAGATACAGCAGCACATCGAGGGGGCCTTCAAAGGAAGGCAGATGGAGTACGAACTCATGCATCATGTTCGTCCCTTCTGGATTCATCGAGCCTCCTCCATCTCGTGCCGCTGCAGTCACGTTACGAGCTGCATGGCGGAACGGACCCTGGTCATGGTGCTGTCGGACTCCATCACGGCCTTGGCTGCACCCTGTGCGAGGATATCATCCACAACAGAAGCGTGCTTCCGGTAATAGTCAACCTTCTCCCAGACGGGCTGCAGTTCGCCCGTGAGATTCCTGATCAGAATGTGCTTGCAGTCCACGCACCCCAGGGATGCAGTCCTGCACCCGAGCTCGATCTCTGCCCTGGTTTCCTCGTCGGTAAAGAAGGTGTGAAAGGGATAGAGGTTGCAGTCGCCAGGCTCACCAGGATCTTTTCGTGTCTTGCGCTTGATGTCCGTGAGCATCTGCATGACCTTGAGCTTCAGGGTCTCCGGCGTCTCTGAGATGAAGATTGCATTGTCGTATGATTTGGACATCTTCCTGCCATCGAGCCCCGGCACTTTGGGGGCCTCGGTGAGAATCTCCTTGGGCTCTTTCAGGATTCCCTCACCATAGAGGAAGTTGAAACGCCGCACGATCTCTCGGGTGAGTTCGAGGTGGGGAAGCTGGTCTTCCCCGATGGGAACCTGGTCTGCAGAATAGATGACGATATCCGAGGCCTGCAGTACCGGGTACCCGAGAAACCCGAAGGTTCCGAGATCCTTTCCCTTCAACTCCTCCCTCATCTCCTTGTAGGTGGGATTCCTCTCGAGCCACGACAGCGGCGTGATCATGGACAGGAGGAGAAACAGCTCTGCATGGCTCTTGATGTGAGACTGCCGGAACAGGATCGAACGTTCAGGATCGATACCCACACTGAGCCAGATGATGACCATCTCCCGGGCGCTCTTTTCGATGATGCCGGGATCCCGGTACTCACTGGTCAGGGCATGCCAGTCTGCAACAAAGTAGAAACACTGGTACTCATCCTGCAGCCCCACCCAGTTCTTCAAGACACCGAGGTAGTGACCGAGGTGGAGATCGCCTGTGGGCCGTATTCCTGAAACGATGCGCTTCCTGTCCATGTTACTCCTCAATCATAGGGTAAGTAGTACATTCACGATGGTTCTGATGATGGGGACGATGAGATATTCAACCACCCTGGTAAAGATCAGCACCAGAAGGATGATGAACCCGTAGGGGTGAATTTTCGCGTATGCAGCCGCAAGATCGGGCGGCAGAAGGCCCTCGATGATGTGGCTTCCATCCAGGGGGGGAATGGGGATGAGGTTGAAGATGGCCAGGCCCACGTTGATCAGGATCATGATCTGGATCATGTACGCCAGGGGGTAGAGAAAGGACGAGGTCAAGCTCCCGCCGAACAGCCGGAAGATGAGGGCGCAGATCACGGCAAGGGCGAGGTTGGACGCAGGGCCGGCGAGCGACACCCAGATCATGTCCTTCCTGGGGTTGGCGAAATACTGGGGATTGACGGGGACCGGCTTCGCCCAGCCGATCATCCGGGTGATGAAGAGCACGAGGAGTCCCACGACATCGATATGCTTGATGGGATTGAGGGACAACCGCCCTGCAAGCTTTGCCGTGGGATCGCCGAACCGGTAGGCCGCATACCCGTGGGACACCTCGTGGACCGTGATGGAAAACAGCACGGGAACGATCATGAGAATAATCTGCGTTGCAATCGAATCCATGGTTGAGAGCCTTATACCCCAAGGAAATCCAGGTGTCAAAATGATAGGATTCCGTTTCTGAACATACGATGGTTCCCCTGAGAGAACAGCGATTCGCACGAGAGAGTCAGGGGTGGTTCTTTCACCACCACACCCAGTGATCCTTGTCTCTCGTGGTCGGGCCTGGTAGAGTTGGTCACGATGACCGAGTATCTTATCACCTGGCCCCAATGTAAGCATGGCACGCTCATCCGTCGCTACCAGCGATTCCTCGCCGACATTGCCCTGGATGATGGCACGATGATCACCGCCCACTGCCCGAATTCCGGCCGGATGCTCGGATGCTCTGACCCGGGGAGAGCCGTGGCTGTTTCCAGATCCACCAATCCTGCCCGGAAATTTTCCCACACGTGGGAGCTTATCGAGATGCCGACATCGCTCGTCCTGATCAATACCCAGCGAACAAACGCCATCGTGAAACAGGCACTTGATACCGGGCTGATCCCTGAACTGAACGGATACTCGAGCATCAAAGCAGAGGTGAGGTGCTCTGAACATTCACGCATAGACTTTCTGCTCACCGGGCAGGGAAAACCACCCTGTTTCGTGGAGGTCAAGAGCTGCACCCTGGTGGAGGATGGCCTGGCGATGTTTCCCGATGCCGTCACGACCCGGGGGCTCAAGCACCTCCGCGAACTGGAGCTCCAGCTCAGGGGCGGCATGCGATGCATGGTGTTCTTCCTGGTCCAGCGCACGGACGCCTGTTCTTTCATGCCAGCCGACCGGATCGATGCCGTTTATGGTCAAGAACTCCGTCGAATCCACTCTCTCGGCCTCGAGATCTGTACGTACACCACTCAGGTCACCCACGAGGGCATTGCCCTGAACTCGAAGATCCCCTGCCTCCTGTAACAGCACCTGGCCTGGCCTCACAATTTCACGCCTCACACTCTTCGTCGATATTCCCTCCTTGAAGCCCCCAGCTATTGAATCATCACCACGGAGACCCTACTGATTCTCCATATGGGAGATACAGGGGTTCGGTTCCCTGACCGACAGACAGGAGAGAATCAATGAAAAAAGATGTGGATACAATCAGTACCTACGTATTATCCCCAAAAACGAAGCATGAAACCCGTGATCCTCACGGGAAAGAGTCACGTTCCCCTTCTCGGGGTGAAGACTCCGATACCGACAACATGTATCTGGATCTCCTCAAATCCATCCTGGAAAAGAACAGGAAACGGGTTGATCGGTACTACTGTGCAAGCAGCAGGTGTCCGGTGACCTTTTTTTCCAGTGACCTCGGATACCAGTGCCCGGAATGTGGCGCCTTCGGGGTGATCAGCGAATACAAAACCATGAAGGGAGCTGCTCACCGGGGAAGCGATGGCACCCCCGTGATCGGGTTCCTCGACTCCATCGGGAGGATGTTCTGTCTCACGTGCGCTTCGCGTCTTAATCTGGAAGATGACGTGAGCTTCGTCATCTACGACAGCACCGAGCCGTTCTGCCGCGAGAACTGCGACTCGTGTAGAGCCCCCCTGAAAAGAACCTGAGAAGGGCTCGCCCTCCACGCAGTGCGAAAGGGAGACCACTCAGGATCCCTTTCCGAGTTGAGATCCATAAGGTCCTGGACAGACGTGCACCGTGTGCGGTAGGTGTTCGTCTATGGCCGGTCTCCGTATCAACAGATTCATTGCATCCACAGGTTCTCTCTCGAGGCGCAAGGCCGACGATCTCATCAAAGGGGGAAGAATCACCATCAATGGACAGGGGGCTCGACTGAGCGACATAGTCGATCCGGATCGTGATGTGGTGAAACTTGACGGCAGGATCCTCGACCCCCTGAAAAACTACTACCTTGCCATGTTCAAGCCTAAGAATATGCTCACGACACTGCACGACCCCCAGGGAAGACCCTGCGTCAAAGACCTCATCCCCAAGAGGTATGCAGGGGTCTTTCCGGTGGGCAGACTCGATTTCGATGCGGAAGGCCTCATTCTCCTGACGAATGACGGCGATCTGGCTCATGGACTTCACCACCCATCCTTTGACATACCGAAGATCTACCTGGTAAACGTGCGTCCTTCCCCCCAGGAGGAATCCCTTGAGAAGATGGTGCGGGGTATTGTCCTCGACGGGAAAAAGACTCGTCCCGCCAAGATCGAGGTGATCCATCGGGGAAAAGACGATGCTGTTCTCGCCATCACCCTCATGCAGGGTGTCAAAAATCAGATCAAGCGGATGGCATCCTCTGTCGGATTGCGCGTGGCCTCACTCAAGAGAATCTCTGTTGGGGGAATCAAGCTCAAGGGCATGTCTCCCGGTCAGGTGAGGGAACTTTCCGCCTCAGAGGTCGCCGCCCTCTATAAGATGCTAAAAAAACATAATAAAAACCTTGACAAGTCTTCAGACTGATTTATAATTTATCCACTAGAGTCCAATGAGGGGGGGTAACCATGAACAAGTCTGAACTCATAGAAGAGCTCTCAATGCGTATGGCGCTTCATCCCAAAAAAGCAGAATTCCTGGTGAATACCATTCTCACCTCGATGATCAACGCCATGAAGCAGTCACGCCGCATCGAAATACGAGGCTTCGGAAGTTTTGTCATGAGGCAGTACCGGCCGTATGTCGGCAGGAACCCGAAGACCGGTGAAAAGATCAAGGTCAAAGAAAAAATCCTTCCCTTCTTCAAGGCAGGGAAAGACATGCGTGATCGGGTGAACGGCGAAGCTCAGTGATGCTCGTCCCCCGTATCTTCCCCAAGAGCGTCTAGATATTGACGCACGCCAGAAAATACGGTATACCCCTCCCATGACAGGTGGCGCATGAACGGGCATACGATTCTGATCGTCGACGATGAGAGACAGAATCGAGAGTATCTCTCGGAAATCCTTTCCGAAGAAGGATACGCCGTTACACTCGCATCCGATGGAAAGGAGGCGCTGGAACGAATCTCTCAGGATCTTTTCCATGTGGTGCTCACCGATCTCCAGATGCCCCACATCGACGGTCTCGGCGTCATACAGCACCTCGTTGAAAAAAAGCTCACCACCATCGGGATCATCTATACCGGCTATGGCTCGGTTAAAACCGCTGTCGAGGCTATGAAGCTCGGTGCCTTCGACTACCTCACGAAACCCTTCAAGGCAGATGAAATCAGGGTAGTGGTGAAAAAGGCCCTGGATCATCTCGCCCTGCAGAAAGAGAACACCTACCTGAAGCAACAGCTCAAGACCCGCTATAAATTCGAAAACATCATCGGCTCGTCTGAAAAGATGCAGAAGGTGTTCAGTATGATCGACAAGGTGGCAGCGACCGACTCAACGGTGCTGGTCCTCGGAGAATCAGGCACGGGCAAGGAACTCGTGGCCAGGGCGCTCCACTATAATTCATCCCGTTCCCAGAATCCCTTTGTCCCCGTGAACTGCGGAGCCATCCCTGAAGAACTGCTGGAAAGCGAGCTGTTCGGACACGAGAAGGGAGCCTTTACCGGTGCCTTCAGAACCCGAATCGGGAGGTTTGAGCTTGCCCACGAGGGGAGCATCTTCCTCGACGAGATCTCCGAGATGAGCCCCAATCTGCAGGTCAAGCTCCTGAGAGTTATTCAGGAGCGAGAATTCGAGAGAGTTGGCGGGGTGAAGTCTATCCGGGCAGATGTCAGAATAATCGCTGCAACCAATAAAATTCTCGAAGAGGAAGTGGAACGGGGGCGATTTCGAGAGGACCTCTACTACCGGCTCAATGTCATCCCCATACATCTTCCTCCGTTGTGCGAACGGACCGAAGACATCCCGCTCCTCATCCGACACTTCCTGGAGAAATCTCCCTACGGGAACACCCCCCGGAAGAAGGTCTTCAGCAAGAAGGCCCTCGCCGCCCTTACCCAGTACCGCTGGCCGGGGAATGTTCGTGAACTGGAAAATCTCGTGGAGAGAATGGTGGTGTTGAGCGAGGGAGATGAGATCGATCTGGAGGATCTGCCTGAGCGAATCATGGCAGGACTCTCCAGCGGATCATCGATGATTCCGCGCATTGACCTTCCCGAAGTAGGGCTCGATCTCCCCACCGCGGTCAGCGAGTTCGAGAAGAGCATCATCATCCAGGCACTCAACAGGAGTAACTGGGTGAAAAACCGTGCAGCAAAACTTCTCCATGTCAATCGCACCACTCTGGTGGAAAAGATCAAGAAGCAGAAGATCCAGAAACACGCCGAATTGAAACTCAGTTAGCGCATCTTCGTTTCCAGGCTTCCGGCAGAACCCGGCATGACGCTCGTCCAGTTGATCGCCTGATATCGGGCACCCCTGTGGCCGGGAAGATCTCCTGCGATTGAAGTGGCACGAAAGTTGTATTCAAAGATCGTGGTGAAAAGAGCGAATCAGGGAACATCCAAATCGTTGCACTGGGGCAGCCTGATAGTGGGCGTGCTGTTCCTCGCACTGAGTGTGCCACAGACGGTCATTGCCGGCCCTGTCGAGGTCGGTGGAACCCAATGGGAAACCAGGATCGTCTTTCCCCTGCCGCATGCCATGCACCCCGTCATTACCCGGCAGAACCAGACGCTCATCGTCAATTTTCCGAACACCCTGGGTCAGAGATTCTCCCTCAAAGATGTCTTCATGATCGAAACCCTTGACGTTGACGGGAGCGTGGCACGGATCACCATGAAACAACCGTTCTCCTTCACAACGGTTCTGGATGAATCGTTCCCTCGCGTTCTGATCGATCTGTCTGCCAGCATTGAATCCGCCCCTGCATGCCCCATCCTCCATATGGAAGCCATACCCTCCATTCAGGGAGTCACCATCACCTTCTATCTCAGGGACCATCAGGCACCGGTTGTCCTCGTCTCCAAGGACAACCGGATCTTCCTTGTCTTCGATGAGGATGTTTCCTGCGACAGGGAACTCTCCCCGCTTACCCCGTTTGCTGAGCTTCTGGAGTTTTCGGGCATGGTACACCTTGAGGAAGGCTCTGCCCTGGCTTTCAGGCTGCATCCGGAGCACACCCTCTCCCGTGTGGATACACAGGAGGCAGCACAGAAGATCGTTTTGTTCGTTGACACTCCGATCTCTCCCGAAAAGCGCTATGCCATGGCCGCCACGGCATTCGATGCCGGTGATGTG
>DSBG01000113.1 GCA_011046135.1 Deltaproteobacteria bacterium | reverse complement strand
GTCAAGCCATATATTACCTTATGTTGGCACCATGTATTTCCAGCTGAAAATCACGATCGTGGATTTATGCGCCTCTACAAACGCTAAACCACCATTTTTGACGATTTACTGTCGAAGATGGGTTTGGCTATTCATGAGCCCGCGCGATGCTGGGGTTCAAGGAAAAACCCATTCCCATGTGCGTGAGGCAGCCAAACGAGAGATCTTTTCGAATGCTGGCAGTGTTTTGTTAGCGTTTCAGGATCCGGATGTATGCCACGTCTCCCTCAATCATGATGTCAGCATCTGCAATCTGTTGATACTGGAGGTTTTGCAGCATTTCCTCGAGGGACCCTTTAATTTCAACACTGTGACAGATGGTGTGTCCCTGGATACTCACTATTTTGATGGACGAGATGCCTGCCATGGCATTCAGAGCAGTGATCATGGATTGATAGGTCCTGTAATCCGATATGCCGTTGATGCAGATATGTCTCTTCACGACAACAGGGTAAAGGTCGAGGATTTTCTGGGTGATATGGGATTGGATCTGTGGCAGGGCAGAAGATATGATCAAGGTGTGCACGTCTTTGATCTCGAAATCGCTTCTTCGAGAGAGTGTCCAGGATGCCAGTCTCCGTTCTTTCTGAACATCGAGGAGATTGACATCAAAGGTTGTTTCATAGAGGGTGTCGTGAACCGGTGTGTAGGATATCGATCCAGTGAGGAGCAGATCAGCTCCGGAAGAGGCAGCGATGAAGAGCGGTCTTTCACGTGGATTGATAGTGTTTCTGGGAATCTGCTCCACGTAAAGGACCTTTTCCCCCCTGCGTTTGAGTTCCTCGGCCAATTGATTTTCAAACCGGGAGTAGGGTCTTTTCCCTGTGGATGTCCACCATTCGTACGTCTCGTCACTCCCGGGACCATAGGAGGAGATCATGAGCAGTATAGCTGGCCTCATCTCATAGGGTGTTGTCAGTGCATGGAGTTGAAGCCAGTTCTTCAGGTAGTCGTCATTGATGATAACATCGACATTGAGCTGGAGAACATCGAAGAAACGAGATCGTGACGTGATCTGATACTGTGAAATGTCCTGTGTCTCTCTTGAAGTGTTGTATTCCTGGATTTTTTCAACAAGAGCAAGGGATGAACTTGCGGGAATGTGGGATAACGCAACCTGCAGGATTGCCTTGGAGAAGGCGTCCTGAAGGGCACGCTGTTCCGCCTTCGGGATGTTCTCTTCAACAACGGGCCCGATTCCCCAAGACTGGACCTGTGATTGTGCATAGGAATGCAGATATAAACACAAGAAAACCGTCAGCCAGATACATCCACAGGTTATCTTTCCGGTCAAGCTCATCCTGCGAGAAAATCTTTCAGTTTTGAGTTCACTTCTGAAGGCTCTATACTTGCGACTGCATGTTTATAGATGAGTATGGGCTTATCTGTCTGTATTAATATGCAAAACGGATCAAAGCTCTTCACGAAGCCTTGTATTTTGACATCATCGATGAGGGTCACGACTATCGGTACTTTTTCCTTGCGTGCCTGGTTGAGAAATTGATCCTGAACATTAAATACAACTTTACCCATTACAACCTCCTTGTGCTAACGGTACTACACCTGTAGATCATGTCCTCAGTAGTCGTGTCTCTTTATGAATCATATTGGCAAAACGATCAAGTATTATTTCTGCAGTACCAAATAACTCTACACTTTTTCGTGGGATAGAGGTACCATAGCACTATGCATGAAGACGATGCTGCTGTCGTGAACCGAATACGGGAACTCAGGAAGGAACTCGATTATCACAACTACCGCTACCATGCTCTGGATGCCCCGGAGATTTCAGATGCTCAGTATGATGAACTCTTTCGTGAACTCGTAACAATCGAGCATGATTACCCTCATCTGATTACTCCAGACTCACCGACACAACGGATTGGAGCTGCGCCGTTGAAGGAATTTCCTGAAATGGTTCACAGAATTCCCATGCTCAGCATCGATAATGCCATGGATGAGGGAGGGGTGCTCTCGTTCCATGCCAGGGTATCACGATGGCTTGGCAGGGAAGATGTGGAGTACTGCTGTGAACCGAAATTTGACGGTCTGGCAGTCGAGATTGTCTACGAAGGGGGGATTCTCATCAGGGGAGGGACGCGGGGGGATGGAATTGTCGGTGAAGATGTAACTCAGAACCTCAAGACGATACGAAGCCTTCCGCTTCGACTCCTTGGCAATGGTTTTTCCGGAATTCTCGAAGTAAGAGGAGAAGTGGTTATGGACAAATCCGCTTTTACTGACCTTAACCGCGAACGTTCAGAGAAGGGAGAACCCCTTTTTGCCAATCCACGCAATGCAGCAGCGGGCTCTCTCCGCCAGCTCGATCCATCCATAACGGCATCGAGGCCGCTCACGTTTTTTGCCTATGGAGTATCAGACCCAGCTGTGCTCGAGGTGACGACACAGGGCTTCGTGCTCGATGCGCTCCAGAAAATCGGTTTCAAGGTGAACCCGGACAGGAGCTTGTGCCGTGGAATGAAAGAAGTGATGGATTTTGTAGCGAATATGCAGGGGCAGAGATCAGAACTCCCCTACGAGATAGACGGAATTGTGATTAAAGTGAATGACAGTCACGATCAGGAGATTCTGGGCGTTAAGGCACGATCACCACGATGGGCAGTTGCATTCAAATTTCCTCCCACACAGACCACGACGGTCTTGATGAAAATTGAGGTCCAGGTTGGAAGAACCGGGGTGGTCACGCCGGTGGCGATCTTGGAACCGGTTCATCTTGCGGGGGTCGTGGTGAAGCGTGCAACCCTGCACAATGAAGCTGAAGTGCATCGGAAGGATGTCCGCGAAGGTGATACGGTTATCGTTCAGAGGGCGGGGGATGTGATTCCTGAGATTGTCGGCCCGGTAAAGACAAAAAGGCCAGCCACAACAGAGGTCTTTCGCATGCCATCACGATGTCCCGTATGCACCGCGGTGCTCGTACAAGATGGTGTTTTCCACAGATGCGTGAACCTGACGTGTCCAGCTCGGGTCAGAGAACAGATTTACCATTTTGCATCAAAAGAAGCACTTGCTATTGACGGTCTCGGCAGAAGGATTATCGATCAGCTCGTTGAAGGTGGTCTCGTACATGATGTATCAGACCTCTATAAGCTCACTGTCGATGATCTGATGAAGCTCGAGGGGTTCGCAGAAATTTCTTCCAAGAAGCTCATTGCCGCCATTGACGCAAGCAGGAAGCCTACCTTGGAGCGTTTCTTGGTCTCCATCGGTATCCAGCATGTAGGAAGAGTTGCCTCGCGCCAGATAGCACGGTCTTTCGGCAGTCTGGAGAGAATCATGCACGCATCCAAGGAGGAACTGAGTACTCTGACGGGTATTGGAGATGAGATTGCACATTCCATAACGGAGTTCTTTGCCCAGGATGAAAATCAGCGAGTGATCGAACGCCTTTTTGAGCGTGGTCTCGTGATTTCCTCCCCTGAACAACAAAATAGTCTGGGAAAATCCCTGCAGGGGAAAACCTTCTGCTTCACAGGGACACTGAGTTTCATGTCACGCCCAGAGGCTCAGCGCCGTGTCGAATCGCTGGGAGGTACTGTGGTGACGAATGTGAACAAGAAACTTACCCACCTCGTTGCGGGTAGCGATCCTGGTTCAAAGCGGGACAGGGCCGTTACGCTGGGCGTTGAGATTCTCGATGAGGAGGGATTTCTTAAGATGATCGAGGAGAGCTAATCCATGAAAGCAGCGCTACTTACAATTCATGGGAGGGTGCAGGGCGTCTGGTTCAGGGCCAGTACACAGGAAAAAGCAATCGAGCACGGAGTAACGGGCTGGGTCAGGAACACCTCGGATGGATCAGTGGAAGCGCATGTCCAAGGAGAGGATGCTGCCGTGGAGAAACTCATTCTGTGGTGTCACACAGGTCCTTCAGGTGCTCGTGTTGAGCAGGTTGAGATCAGGCCTTCCCTGGTTGAGCCAGACCTCACCACGTTCACTATCAGGGGCTGATCATAACACAGGAGGCACTGAGGTATCACCCACGACCCTCTATCTGTCATCAGTTCACCATATGAATTCAGCCACGCCCGGTATTTTCCTTCTTGCATCCTGAAATTCTTTCGTATATGACGATGGACGCTCCTTGCTCCTTGTACAGGGGCTCTATTATCCGTAAGGAGGAACAGATGAATCACTTGTATGAAAGCATGTTCATTGTCAATCCTGATCTTGGCGAAGAAGAGCAGGAAAAAATCTCAGACCGGCTCAATGCTACCATAGAGAAGAACAAAGGGCTCATTATCCGCAAGGATGACCTGGGTATCAAGAGCCTCGCCTACAAGATCAACAAGAAACCCAGAGGGCACTATTTTCTGCTCTATATCGAGGGTCCCGGCACCATGGTTCCCGAGATTGAACGATTCCTCAGGATTGATGAAAACATCATGCGCTCAGTTGTCATCAAGCTTGAGCCCGGGGTCAAAAGGGAGGACCTGGAGCCGAAAGAAGAACCCGAGGCAGATTCCGCACCAGAACCTGTAGCTGAATCCCCGGCGGAAGCCCCGGAAGAGCTCCCGGCAGAACCCGCTGAGCAGACTCCCCAAGAGGAGGTGACAGAGTAACATGCAAAGAAGACCATCGAATCCAAGACCCAGATCACGTCAGAAGCCTTACTACAAGAGAAAGACCTGCAGATTCTGTGAAGACAAGAGTGTTCCCATAGACTATAAGGCCTCCCATGTTCTCAAGGATTTTATTACCGACAGGGGAAAGATACTTCCGAGACGAATCACCGGAACGTGCTCAGGACATCAGAAGAAACTGACTGTTGAGATCAAGAGGGCTCGGTTGATGGCCCTCTTGCCGTTTACCGTGCACGACTAGGCTATGCCTCGCTTTTCACGAGGCGAAAGGCCCCTGTGGATATTCACCGGGGTCTTTCTCATGATGTGCTCGCTCGTGGTGGTGACTCTTCCCCATGCACTGCCTATCGCGGTGTGCATCCCTGCGCTCTACTGCGTATTTTCCGATAAAAGCACGCGTTTTCCGGCTCTTGGCATTGCGGCTTTGCCCCTTGTTCTTATCGCGGTGCCGCAGTTTTTCGCAAGTGGCCTCATCTATGCCTGTTTACTTGTCTGTGGTGTCATCATGTGCAGGTGTATTCGCATGGGATACCCAGGTCTCGCAGTATGTCTGCCGTCGGTATTCATTTTTGCCCTGCTCTTCGTCAATGTTCTGATCACTGCATCACATCAGGACATAGGATCTGGTGAAGTTATCAGGCTCTGGGTGGGGGAAATTCTCAACGAGGCGGCCTTCATGTATGAGGGGGTGATGCCGGCTGGAGATGTGCATGAATTCAGGATGAATATTCCTGCACTCAAGTCTCGTATTGCTACGGTGTTTCCGGGCATGGTTGCAACGACAGTTGTTTTTCTCATGTGGCTGAACCTTCTCATCATCTCAAGGTCGAGGAATCTCAGGCTTGTTCACTGGAGGTGTCCGGATTGGGTGGTTGCGATATTCATTCTTTCTGGTGTCTGTTCGCTCCTGTCTCACGACGTTCTCAGAGGAGCAGGACTCAACCTCTTGATCTTGGTGATACAGATCTACTTTTTTCAGGGGATTGCAATTGTGTCGTTTTTTATGACAGAGCATGGCTGGATACGGATCATCAGGTGGGCTCTTTACATCCTGATCGTGACTCAGGTATATATCATGGTAGCAGTTTCTGTGCTTGGCTTGTTTGATACCTGGTTCAATTTCAGGGATAAGATTAGAACAGCACCTAAAGGAGATGGACAATGAAGGTGGTACTACTGGAGAATATTGAGGGTGTTGGCGCAGTGGGGCAGGAGGTAAAGGTCAAGAGCGGTTACGCACGAAACTACCTTATTCCCAGAGGCCTCGCGCTCATGGCTACCGACAGCTCCCTCAAGGAGTTCAAGGACAAGATACAGGCCAAAATAAAGTCAGAGGCCACATCAAAAGGGCATGCACTCAAACTCGCAGAGGAGATTGAAGCAGTTATCCTCAGCTTCACGGTCAAGACAGGACAGGAAGGCAAACTGTTCGGTTCGGTTACCACCGCAAATATCCATGAAGCCCTGACTGAAAAAGGGTTCGAGGTGGACCGGAAAAAAATCGCGTTACCAGAGCCGATTCGTCATGTCGGGACTCATGATGTGAGCATCAAGCTCTATCCTGAGGTCAGCGCAACGGTGAAGGTTGAGGTTTTGTCTGATACAGAGGCCTAACCCGATGGATTCTGCCTCCATCCCCCTTCCGCATAACAGGGAGGCAGAGGAGTTTATTCTCGGAGGAATCCTGCTCGAGAATGCATCTCTTGATGTGCTCGCCGAGATCATTTCCCCCTCCGACTTCTACACCGAGAGGAACAGGCTCCTTTTCGAGGAGATGCTCTCCCTCGTGGAAAAAGGCCTCCCCATCGATTATATTTCCCTGACAGAGGCTATCGAAAAGAGAGGATGTCTGGATAAAGTCGGGGGGGCAAGCTATATCGCTCAACTCACCGATCGTGTGCCGACAACTGCTAATATCGAATACCATGCCAGGCTCGTTCGTGAAAAGGCAATCCTGAGGGCTCTCATCGCAGGAGCGGGAGAAATTATCAAGTCTGCAAGAACTCAGGGTGAAGAGGTGAGCGATCTTCTGGAGTCAGCGGAACAGATCATATACAGCATCAACAAACACATCAAAGACCGGCGAGGAGGATTGATCAGAATCGGGGTTCCTCTCCAGGATATGTACCATAACCTCGGCAGGATGGCCAAGGGAGAGATGGACCAGGGGGTTGTGCCATCGGGGTTCCTGGATCTCGACAATCAGCTCCTGGGTGGGCTTCATAAATCCGATCTGATCATCATTGCAGGTCGACCTTCCATGGGAAAATCATCTCTGGCCATGAATATCGCTCAGTATGTCGCAGTTACCGAACAACTCCCGGTTGCTGTATTTTCTCTGGAAATGGGCACTGATCAACTCGTGCTCAGAATGCTCGCCTCTGAGGCAGGAATCAACCAGAGCCTTGTGCGCTCTGCTGCAACTCTGTCACTGCTCAAGAAAGATGACTGGAGCAGACTGTTGAATGCTTCGAGCATTCTCTCCGAAGCCCCCCTGTATATCGATGATACCCCAGGGATTTCGCCACTTGAGATCAGGGCAAAGCTCAGAAGGCTCGCTTCCCAGGAGGACTTACGTCTGGTGGTTATCGATTACATGCAGCTCATGTCCTCCAAGAGGCGTTCCGAGTCCCGAGAACAGGAGATTTCAGAGATTTCACGTACCATGAAGGCCATTGCCAAAGAGTTCAACATCCCGGTGATCGCGCTGAGTCAGTTGAATCGCAGGGTTGAGGAGCGACAGAATAAACGTCCTCAGATGGCTGATTTGAGGGAATCGGGGGCTATCGAGCAGGACGCTGATATCATCTGCTTCATTTATCGTGACGAGGTGTACAACCCGGAAACGCTGGATAAGGGCATTGCCGAGCTTATCATCGCCAAGCACAGGAATGGTCCCACCGGGGAGATAAAACTGACCTGGCGTCCGGAATTCACGAAGTTCGAGTCGTTCTCAGGCAGATGAGAACATCAGGCAAGAACGCTTCCTCGAAAGGAACCCAGCAAAGAAATCTCGACCTCAGGTACTTGTTTCTGAAGAGGGTACGTCGGTTGGGAGACAAATCTTCGAACACCTTAAAATCCCTTGGAAATCTTATATGTTAACCAAGAATGAAGCGCCGACAAGAGCAATACTAGAGTTTTTTCCGTCGTATAGGGTATTCGTGTCCGATATGAATGTCCTGTGCCAAGATGGTTCGCTCTTTCTCAATGGCATCCCTGATTCTCTGGAGCGATCTCATTTCAATCTGTCGTACCCGTTCCCGGGTGACACCGATCTCGTTCGCGATTTCTTTCAAGGTTGCAGGAGGATCGTGGAAGAATCTCTTTTCAATGATGAAGATCTCCCGCTTGGAGAGGATCGGCGGATCTGACCTCAACAGATTCAGGATATAGGACTGCCGTTCTTTGTAGGTGTAGAAGTCATCCTGGTCAGGGCCTTCATAGAGCAAATGGTCAAGGAGACACTCTTCATGGTCGCTGTCCGAAGAGATATTACTGTCCAGGGAGATGAGGCCCTTGGCATGCGTGAGCCGACCAGTATGTATCTGGTAACTCTTGTGGATGAAATTCTTTATGTATGCCTTGATCCACCAGATGGCGTAGCAGATGAATCTCACGCCCATCTCCGGGTCAAAGCGGGTCAAGGCCTTGACAAGGCCCATATTCCCCTCCTGGACAATCTCCAGGGGGCCGTAACCGAGATGAAAGTAGGGCTGGGAGATTTTGACAACAAACCGCAGGTTGGCTGTGATGATTTTCTGTCCGGCTCGGATATTCCCCTGCCTGTACTTTCGTGCAAGGTCGAGTTCCTCTTCAGGTGTGAGCAATGAGTAGTCTTTGATTTTTTTTGTGTAGAGTTCAAAATCCGAAGAGGTGTTCTTACTCCCCATAGACCCTCCTGAAATACGAAGGATTCATATTACTCAATAACGTTCACAATTGTCAATGACAAATCTGGTTAACATAAATTAAACCGTGAAAACAAAAAGATGGGCGTCAAAATACAGGGATGTTCATGGTAAAAATTGCTCAAGAATGATTGCTCATTCATTTTCTCCATGGGGGAGGCTGTGTACAGAACCCGTTCTTTTTCTGCTCCAGCGACGAATGTAGACAAATACACCTGCTGCAATGAGGAGGAGCATGCCCAGGGAAGCCTGATGCGAATACTGTCGCACGAGGTCCATATTATTTCCGACAAAAAAGCCTATATATGCGAGAATAACGACCCAGATTCCTGCGCCGAGGGCAGTGTAGAGACAGAACTTGAAGAGAGGCATCCGTGCCAGACCGGCGGGAAATGAGATATACTGTCTGATTCCAGGAATGAGTCTGCAGGTGAACGTGCTGATTTCCCCATGATCGATGAAAAACTGGTCCACTTTTTGGAAACGCTCCCGCGGGAAAAAGAAAAAGCGACCATAACGGATCAGGAGGGGTCTTCCGAGCCAGAGCGCGAGGGCATAGTTGAAAAGGGCCCCGAGCAGGCTGCCAATAATGCCGCAGGCAATGACCAGTGCCAGGCTCATCTCTCCCCGCGCAGCGAGAAGACCCGCAGGAGGAACGACGACTTCGCTTGGAAAGGGGAAGAAAGAGCTTTCAAGGAACATCAGTGCGATGATTCCGAGATACCCGAGCCTTCCTATGACAGCCACAAGCCACTCAATGATAAGTTCCATACGTTTGGCGTTGTATACAAGATAGAATCACATTGCAATAATATTCCCGTTGCAAAACATGTGGTTAATCGCTACATAGGAAGAACTATGGTTCATACCATCAATGATCCGGAAGACTAGTTGAGAGCGATGGATCCGGACCAATTTACTTGTAGAATTGATGCCCTCTCATACGGAGGGAGAGGGGTAGGGAGACGTCATGATGGAAAAGTTGTATTCGTTCCCATGGTGCTTCCTGGTGAACTAGTAAAGGTTCGGCTGATTCGAGAGCACACGTCTTACCTTCTGGCTGAAGTCGAATCAATTCTAGAATCATCACCCTTCAGAGTTAAACCGAGGTGTGACTACTTTTTCATCTGTGGCGGGTGTGACTGGCAGCACATATCTTACGAACAGCAGGTTCAGTACAAGAGTTCGCTCCTGCATGATGAACTGACCAGGATGTCTCCTGATGAACGTGCGTACAGCCATCCGGATGTTGCGTCTCCACGGTGGTTTGGATACCGATGCCATGCTACACTTCAGTGTTCCTATACCACAGAATTCCTCTCAGGGTTTTTTAAAAAAGCCTCCCGGGATATTGTGGTGTTTGATTCCTGTCCTGTTCTCAACGATACGATCCAGTCGATCCTCCCCGAGCTCAGGACAATTTTGAACAGACATCCCATCTACAGCGTCACCTCCATTGAGATTCACGCACCCCAGGATGAACTCCTGGTTCTTGTACGCTGCAGGGGTTCTCTCTCCAGGCATGATCTGAAAACAATGCACAGAATCTACGATGAACTCCCCATAGCAGGATTATCCTTTGTTTCCCGTGGTGATAAACGAAGGGATCATGTCCTTGGTCAGAGATTCAGCTCATATGAAATCAGTTCAGGTGGTCTGAACATGAACATCTCAAGCGGTTTCGGCGGATTCATGCAAGCGAACATGGGCATCAATAACATCCTGGTTGAGCACCTCATGAATCTCGTACAGTCCCCGGAGATCATCATGGAGCTTTTCAGCGGGAGTGGAAATTTCAGCATACCTCTTTCCTTCGCTGCACGGGAGGTCACTGCCATCGAAAGAAATTCACGGCTTGCCGCTCAAGGGAAACTAAATGCAAAAAAGAACTCTGCGGGTAATGTGAAGTTCATTGCCATGGATGCCCTCAAAGCGATGCAGCTCGCCCTTAACGAATCGCTGCACTTTGATACCGTGGTGCTTGATCCGCCCAGAGAAGGGGCACGTCATGTTATGGAGCTCCTTCCCAAAACGCCGGCAAATAAGATCATCTACATTTCCTGCAACCCTTCAACGCTCTCCCGTGATGTCTCCATACTCAGAAAAGCCGGGTTTTCTCTGAAGAGCCTCCGCTTCTTTGACATGTTTCCCCAGACCTATCACATCGAGAGTGTGGCTTGTCTGGAGCGGTGATCGCAGATCGGAGAATTTCGGTTATCACAGGGGCACCTCCGGGCTTTGAACAGTGACGGCCTGTGGAATATTTTGGGTCTGGACAAACCAATGAAGCCCTCGGTATATGGTGCATAATGGTTATCGGGGTTGTATGCAAGGAAGATAATATCGAAGCTCGGGACCTGTCGCTTCAGGTGATCGACTGGATCCTTGCCAACGGGTATTCCTGCCTGGCGGAAAATCACATCGGATACCCCCAGAAGGATGTTTCCACCAATGACATCTGGACAGCTTCAGATATCATCATTGCTATCGGTGGTGATGGAACGCTGCTCAGAACGATTCGAATGACCGCTCCTCGCGAGATACCGGTACTTGGGGTTCACATGGGGTATCTCGGTTTCCTCACTGAGGTCACAGAAGATGAGATTTCCCGGGCCCTCGAAGCATTGAAGCGGGGAGAATACATCAGAGATGAACGGATCATGTTCGAAGTCACGCTTATCCGGGATGGATCGACCCTTGCGACGCAACACGTGCTCAATGATGTCGTTATCAACAAGAGCGCCCTTGCCCGCATTATCGAAATCGATGTGTGGACGAATTCAACCTTTATCTCGCGTTATCGTGCAGATGGGCTTATCGTATCAACTCCAACCGGATCCACTGCCTATGGGTTGGCAGCAGGAGGCCCTATCGTACATCCTCAGGTTCCGGCGATTGTCCTGAATCCCATCTGTCCGCACGTTCTCTCGAACAGAAGTCTCATCCTGCCGGATTTTCAGGAGGTGACCCTCATTGTCCGTTCAGGCAAGACATCGGATAACATCTACCTCACACTCGACGGACAGAAAGGTTTTCCCCTCCAGGCAGGGGATGAACTGCGGGTCAAGAGGGGAGAAATGAAGGCCATCATGCTGAGATTCTCTGAAAGGGACTATTTTGAAATACTGAGAACAAAACTCAGGTGGCAAGAACAATGATCGAGTTTCTCAAGATTTCCTCCATGGCAATCTTTGATGAGATCGAAATCGAATTTTCTCACGGACTTAATTGTATTACCGGCGAGACAGGGGCTGGAAAATCTCTGCTCCTGGATGCACTGACACTCCTCATGGGTGCTCGTTCCAGTAAAGAGCTCATTCGTCCCCAGAGCGAAAAGACGACCATAGAGGCCCTTTTCTCGGTGGCGGGAAAAGAGATGGTCTTGAGAAGGGAACTCTATCCCAGCGGAATGAATCGGTGCTACATCGACGGAAGGCTTGCCACCGTTGCAAACCTAGCAGAGGTGTCATCGGGACTGATTCATATTTACGGCCAGCACGAATATCAGGATCTCCTCCACCCCAGACAACATGCGAGGATTCTTGATGAGCTCGCGGGGCTCACGCGTGAAGAGGAGGAGAGGGCATTTACCTCATCTGTGTCCGCACGAGAATCCCTCCGCCGATTGGAAGACCAGATCGAGAAGCTCAACAGAGAGCGTCATGACCTCGAGAACAACCTTCAGGAACTCGATGCCGTGTTTCTCGAGGAAGGGCTTGAGGAAAAGCTTTCCTCCAAGCTCAAGGTTACCTGGGCCTCCGTGGAACTCATGAATTCAGCGAATCGTGTCCAGGAAATGCTCTATACGGGAACCCCTTCGATGATCGATATCGCTTCCGAGGTAAAGCAGCAGCTGTTGCAGATCATATCGCATGACAAGGCCATGGAGCCGCTCCTGCAATCTCTCGAGGGGATCATTGCACAGATTGAGGACATGAATCACACCCTCAGGGAACGTTCCGGAGCATATGCGCACGATCCGGCGATGATCGAAACGCTTGAGGAACAGGTGAACTCTCTGCGGGATCTGAAACGAAAATATTCCAGAAATGAGTCTGCTCTCCTGGATTTTCGAGAAGAGCTCAGGGAGCGTCTCCTGATGCTTGATCAGTCCGAAATAGCTACAGAACAAGCGTCACGACTCGTCAATGAATCCCTTGATCAGTATACGCGCGCAATCAAGGGTTTCCTCACGAAAAGAGAAGCCTTCACCAGGGAATTCTGTAAGCAGATCACCCAGGATCTCCATGATCTGGGAATGCAGGGTGCGCGATTCGCCGTTGAGCAGATGAATCCAGACGAGATTGATCAGGCTTTCTGTGCTGCCGATGGAACCCTATTATCTCCCAACCAGCTGCTCAGGGGAGAGTTTTTTCTTTCCACAAACGCTGGACATGCTCTGCTGCCACTGTCACGGATTGCCTCAGGAGGCGAACTGAGCCGGGTGATGCTCTCATTGAAGGTTCATCAGAACACCTCCACAGATGCAACGATGATATTCGATGAGATCGATGCGGGAATCAGTGGGCAGACGGCAATTACCATTGCCAACAGGCTGAAGGATATCTCTCGGCATGCCCAGTCGGTTGTGGTGACGCACCTCCACCAGGTGGCATCCATTGCGGATGCCCACTTTGTTATCACCAAGGACAGCAACCGGAAGAGAACATTTTCAAGACTGACCAAGGTCACTGATACGGACAGGGTTATGGAACTCGCCAGAATGATTGGCGGTCGATCACCGAGTTCCACGGTGATCAAACATGCGCAGGAACTTGTTCGAGCACACCCTGGAGAACACTAAGCAGTCAATCCCTCATATGTGTTTGACTTTTCCCTGAACCGGTGATGTATGTAGAAAAATTTATTCGGATGAGGCATGATGATACGAAAACCATCGATAGAAGAGGTCTTGGAGATTCGCAAGATCATTGACCCGTTCGTGAGGGAGGGGCTTATGCTGCCTCGGTCTCTCCATTCTCTCTATACGACGATCCGCGATTTCTGGATCTCAGTAGATGATGGAACTGTTCGTTCGATTAAGGGGTGTTGTGCTTTGCACGTCTCATGGAGTGATCTTGCTGAGATCAGGACGCTTGCAGTGAAAAAGGAACATCATGGGGCAGGTGTCGGTGAATCCCTGGTTCGGGCCTGTATAGATGAAGCGCGTAACCTGGGACTGAAACAGGTCTTTACCCTTACATATGTTCCCGATTATTTTAGCAAAATTGGATTTCATGAAGTGGACAAATCCACACTTCCAAACAAGATATGGGCTGATTGTATTCATTGTCAGTATTTCCCTGACTGCAGGGAAGATGCACTCATGATAGAGCTGTAGGGTCACTCTATGGAACTGCGTGCCAAGATAGACAAGGCGGTTTCGCTGCTGAAAGCAAAAGACATACGGGAGTATGAGGTCTTCGGGATGTCCAATGACTCCATACGAGCTGAATCAATGGATGCCCAGATGTCCTATCTCAACCGTTCGAAAGAATCCGGCATCAGTGTCCGGGTGCTTCTCGATGGGGCAATGGGCTTTTCCTACAGCCCCGAAGCCACAGAGGATCTCGTCGATGCGGCCATCTGTTCGGCGTCCTACCAATTCAAAGATGAACACAACCACATCCCGGTTCCTGCAGGAACGTATCCAGATCACTGCCCGTACGATCCTGCAATCCACGCAATGGTGCCAGAAGATTGTATCGAACAGGCCATAACTCTGGAGACCAGCGCGCGGAACGCGGATGAAAGAGTGGAAAAGATTCGAAAGTCCTCCTTCTCACGTCACGTAAGCCATGTACAGGTTGTAAACTCGCAGGGTATAGATCGATCGGTTGTTCTTTCCACGATCTCGGCCTCCCTTATGGTGATGGTCCGTCAGGCGGATGATATGCAGTCTGGGTATGATTTTGACTTCAAGCATGTCAAAGCGGAGATGGATATCGCGTCCATCGCATCGGGAGCAGTTTCTCGAGCCACAGAGCTCCTCGGCGCCAGACAGATACAGACTGTGAGAATTCCGGTGCTCTTCGACGCGACAAGCACGGCCCAGATCCTGGGGTTTATCTCAGATGCCTTTCTCGGGGAAAACATGATCAAGGGGAAATCTTATCTCAAGGACAAACACGGAATCCGATGTTTTTCCCCGATAGTACGACTTGTCGAGAATCCCTTGAGTCCAGAAGCTGCTGATGTCTGCCCCTTTGATGGGGAGGGCGTTCCCTCTCAGATCACAACGTTGGTGGATGAGGGGATTGTGACAGGATTCCTCTATGACAGCTACTGGGGACATGTTGCTGGACATCCATCAACGGGAAATTCCGTGCGGAACGGGTACCGTTCCTGGCCGGTTCTCGGGATTCGGCACCTGTGCATGGAGGGTTCGCAAAATGCGCTCCAGGAAACAGTGTGCAATTTCAAGAAGGTGTTGAAAGTGACCGATATAATGGGTATGCATACCGCAAATCCCGTTACAGGAGAACTCTCCGTGGGAGTGAACGGAATCTTTATGGATCAGGGTGTTCCTCTCTTTCCCGTGAGGGAGGCCGCGATATCAGGAAATATCTATGACATGTTCTCGCGAATTCTCTGCACCGGGAATGACCTCCGGGAATTCCCGCAGGTGAGGTGCCCTTCGGTGCTCATCGATGCAGTTGATATAAGTTCAGGATGAGAGGTATTCAATGAAATCAAAATTGACGGTGTTTGTGCTATCTCATGAGGAGAAGGCTATAAAGAAGTTCAATATTTCTCCAGCTAGTATTGTGGTTTTCAGTCTGATCTTTGCAGGGCTTCTCGGTTTTTCTGTAGTATCAGGGTACGTCCTGTTCTCTCTGTATTCAGATCAGGGCAGACTGGTGCACATTGATGGAAAAAACCCAGAGCAGACCAGGCAACTGGCTCTCCTGTCTGAAAAGGTTCTCCTCCTCGATCAGGAAATGAGCGAACTCAGGGGGTACAACAGGCATCTGAGCCAGATAGCAAAGCTCGATCTGCTTGCCCCCGAAGAAATGGTCGGCGTGGGTGGCGGAGGAGCCGATTCTTTCGGCTCTGGCCTCACGAGTGAGTTGCTCACTGAGAAAATCCTGACAAGACGGCTTCACTCTCACATCAAACAGCTCGGGGATGATATCTCTGTGGAAAAGGAGGTTTCACGTGAAATTCTCGCACAGATCGAGAGGGAACGGTCTCTCATGGCTCACACTCCTTCGATCTGGCCGACCCGTGGATGGATTACTTCCCGCTACGGGTGGAGAGCCTCACCGTTCACCTCACAGCGGGAGTTTCACAAGGGAATCGATATTGCATGCAGAAAGGACACACCCGTTGTTGCGCCCGCGGACGGGGTCGTGACAGCATATTGCAACTATGGGGGATTCGGTAATTTCCTCGTACTCAATCACGGCTTTGGTATTGTCACACGATATGCGCACCTTTCACGGGCAGATGTGGAGGTGGGGCAGATGGTAAAAAGGGGTGAAAAGATCGCCAATATCGGGAATACCGGCCGTTCAACAGGAACCCACTTGCACTATGAGGTCCTGGTAAACGGTATTCATGTGAACCCGCAAAGATACCTGTTGAAATAAGCTGATCTCTATTCTATGTATTTTATACGTGCAGTCCGGCACCGGACGAAATCCCCTGGTGGAGTACCATGTATCAATGGTTAATAAAAATATTCGGAAGTAAAAACGAGAGAGAAGTTAAGAGGTTGACACCTCTTGTCGACCGAATCAACAGTCTTGAACAGCGCTATCAGGCAAAAAGCCACGCCGAACTCGAAGCCATGTCAGCTCAGTTCAAGGAGCAGCTGGATGCAGGCGCCAGCCTGGACGATATCCTGCCCGATGCCTTTGCCGTTGTCCGTGAAGTGTCTGTGCGAACCCTGGGGATGCGTCCTTTCGATGAGCAGCTTATCGGAGGAATAATCCTTCACGAGGGCAAGATTGCCGAGATGAAAACAGGCGAGGGGAAAACCCTGGTCGCCACCATGCCGGTTTATCTCAATGCATTGACAGGCAGGGGGGTTCATGTGGTTACGGTGAATGATTACCTCGCCAGGAGAGATGCGGACTGGATGGGAGCCATTTACCGGTATCTCGGCCTCGACGTCGGAGTGATCGTCCACGGGCTCGATGATGTCCAGAGGAAGGCCAACTACCGTGCGGACATCACCTACGGAACCAACAATGAATTCGGCTTCGATTATCTGCGCGACAACATGAAGTTTTCCTTCGATGACTATGTTCAGCGTGATTTCGCCTATGCCATTGTCGACGAGGTGGATTCCATCCTCATTGATGAGGCCAGGACACCGCTGATCATCTCCGGACCAGCAGAGGAGTCCACATCAAAGTATTATGAAGCGAACAGCGCCATTGTCGATCTCTTGAGAAAGAAGGACCCCGACACCTGTTTCTCCAAGGATGAAAAAGCCAACACAGTCTCGTTTACGGAAGAGGGGATTGAATTTCTCCAAAGACACCTGGGGAAGGGCAATCTGTATGATCCGTCAGAGTTTGAAACCGTACACCATCTCAATCAGGCACTCAGGGCACACGTCATGTTTTCCCGTGACGTTGACTATGTGGTGAACAATGGTGAGGTGGTGATCGTAGATGAATTTACCGGTAGACTCATGCCGGGAAGACGCTATTCAGAAGGTCTCCACCAGGCCCTTGAGGCAAAGGAAGGAGTTAAGGTTGCCAACGAGAACCAGACGCTGGCATCCATTACGTTCCAGAACTATTTCCGCATGTACGAGAAGCTCGCCGGCATGACAGGTACGGCCGAGACCGAAGCAGTGGAGTTCAGGAACATCTATGGCCTCGATGTCGTGGTCATTCCCACCCACATGGAGATGATCCGCATTGATCACTCGGATGTTATCTACAAGACTGAAAAAGAGAAGGATCGAGCGGTTCTCAAGCAGATCATCGCATGTCACGAAAAAGGGCAGCCGGTGCTGGTTGGAACAAGCTCCATCGAAAATTCCGAGAAGGTCTCAGTCCTTCTGAAACGCAAAGGCGTCTCCCACAATGTTCTCAATGCCAAACACCATGAACGGGAAGCCGAGATCGTAGCCCAGGCCGGAAGGAAGGGTGCAATAACCATTGCCACGAATATGGCGGGAAGGGGAACCGACATCAAGCTCGGAGGGAACCCTGAATTCATGGCGAAACAGCGCGCAGAGGCTGATGATGAGAACTTCCAGGAGCTCCTTCAAAAATTTCAACAGCAGTGTTCTTCTGAACACGATGAAGTTGTAGGGGCGGGGGGGCTCTTTATCTTGGGCACCGAACGCCATGAAAGCCGCAGGATCGACAACCAGCTCAGGGGTCGATCAGGCAGGCAG
>DSBG01000097.1 GCA_011046135.1 Deltaproteobacteria bacterium | reverse complement strand
GACGGAGAGAAACCGCTTGATTCCGTTTTCCCCGAGCATGACGATGGCGTGCCTGATGGATGAGACCTCGTTTGCCCTCCTGAAATAGGGGGAATTGAGGTACCTCAGCAGCTTGTACGAGATGCCCACATCGCGCGATATCAGCTTTTCCAGCCTGCTGATGCTGAATTCACTGCCGCCCGCCTCGGACATGATCTGGAGCAGGTTCATCTTGAGGCTGCCGATGTCCCGTTCTCTCATCACCTGGGGCCTACTGAAGAAGTAGCCCTGGAAATAGGAGAATCCCATGGCAAGGGCTTCCTGGAATTCCTCCATGGTCTCGACCTTTTCCGCCAGTAGCTTCTTGCCCTCGGGGATGAACCGTCTGGCAAAGTCCTCGATTTCTTCCCGGGAGCTCTTCATGAAGTCGATCTTGATGATGTGTGCGAGGCTCAAAAGGGGCTCCATTCCAGGGACATCGTCGAAATCGTCTAAGGCCAGCACATAGCCCCTCTTCAGGAACTCCCTGCAGCACTCGAGCATGGCCTCGTCCACAGCGACATCCTCCAGGATCTCCACCGTGGTGATCTCGGAGGGGAACATCAGCGGTATCTTCTTGAGGAGGAGGTCATAGGTGAAGTTGATGAACGCACGCTTCCCGCCGGTTATCGTCTCGATGTCCGCATTGAAGAAAAGATTGGACAGAACCCTGGACGTTGCACTGCTGCCGTCGATCTCCGGAAAATAGTTCTGCATCCCGCCCCGGAAGAGCAGTTCGTAGGCATAGATCTCCTTGGTTCTGCTGAAGATCGGCTGTCGTGCGAGATAGGTGTCCATCGTCGTTCCCGCTCATGGTATCGGGCATCGGCTCAGATTTCTTGAGGAGAACCCCGGACAGCGACCCTATAAAATGCCCTTTTTACCTGGTTTCCGCAACGAAGGTGAACCATCGATGGCACCGAATCTCAAGGAACATACGGGTGCATGGGGGATCCTGCCGTGCCTTGACTTCTCCCCACATGTCCCGATAGGGTTCTCTATGAAACGAAGCAGGTCTCCTCTCTGAGTCAGGACGGGGGTGAGTGATGAGTCTGGAAACGTTTTTCGGATGGAGCATTGCGGTGTTCGTGGTGCTGTGCCTGCTCAACTTTGTGCTCAAGCAGATCAGCAGAGACTACATCAAGAAGCTCCCGGCAAGCAGGCAGGACTTTGCGAACGCCTACCGGAGCGTCATGCGGGTGGTGGTGAAAAATCACCGGATGTTCGGTTTCGGGGCGCTCCTGCTCCTGCCAGTCCATTTCATGGTGGTCTATCTCTCGGAGATCCTTTCCCTGACGGGCTTGATCAGTGGTGCGGCACTGATCGCAACCGCCGGCATGGGGATCTACGGCTTCTACCTGCGCCGTGACTACCGTTCGTGGTGGCTCACCGTGCACAGGCTCCTGGCGGTGGTCGTGGTCGTTGCCGTGATCACACACCTGTTCGTCAAGGGCTACATCTTTCTCTAGGACCGTCATCGAGTATCAAGGGTTTTCTTGACACAGCGGACCTTGGCTTCGAGGTTAACGAGGAAGGCGGTTCGTTCCTGGCCTATGCCGTCCTCATCGTAGAGCTGTTCAAAGAGCATGGCTGTCGCCTGGTCGCTGTCCCCTCCCGAGTGCTCCAGGGTATCCGTGATCATGTCGTGAAAGCGATGAGTTGCAGGAATTACCTCATTGAGGAACGCTTCGGCATCTTCTCCGGTCAGGGCGTACCCGTGCGGCATGAGAATCATCTCAGGACCTAAAGCCATGATCTTGAGGGCAGAGGAGATGTAGGCCTCATAGTCGTTGAGAAACTCGGGGAAGACCTCTCCGTTGGGATGAATGACCCCCAGGGCCTCTCCAGGTACCACGGCACGGTAGGGCTCGAGAAAATAGGAGAGGGAGTCACGGGTGTGTCCCGGAGTCTCAAGGACATGGATCTCGATTCCCTCGTCCAGACAAATCAGATCACCGTCTTTTAGGTCCCTGTCTATTCTGGGAGGCAGGAACTCCGTATGGTCGGTATGTTCATGAAAGAGCCCCGCGAACAGGGAGCTCAACCTGGTCATGGTGGCAAGTGCACGGGGAGATCTCATCACTTCACTGACCAGGGGGTGCGCGTAGGTGATGATCTCGGGAAAGAACCGGGAGAGATACCCCCATGCTCCGGTATGGTCATAGTGGGAGTGGGTGAAAAACAGGTGTTTCAGGCCACCGTCAGCAAGGAGAGGGATGATATCGCCGAGGTACAGAGGTCCCATGGCGCTCACGCCCGCATCGAACATACAGGGTGTCTTCCCGCCGATGAGATAGGAGGGAAACATGATGTTTCCGATCATGGAAAGGTTTCCGGCAATGGTGCCTGGATGCATAATCTTCATAGGAAGTTCACTCTAGCAGATGTGCAGGGCCTTGTGAAGGTGCTCCAGATCACGCCATCACTCTGTTGACAGGGGAGGGTATCTATGATCTAGATGTACCTTACCAAGAAATCAAGGGGTATAGCCTATGGAAGATGCCGATCTGCAGTTGATTCGTAAGCTCATCCCGAAGGACAAGGAACTGAAACACCTCTGGGATGAGCACCTGGAGTTCGAGGAAAAGCTGGATCAGTTCAACAAGAGGCGCTACCTCAGCACGGAAGAGGAACTCCGGCGCAAGGAACTCCAGAAGCTCAAGCTTTTGGGCAAGGACAAGATCGAAGAGATCCTCCGCAGACATCGTCTCCAGCAGGATTAACGGCTCCAGGGATGAAAAAGATTACAGGTGCACATGCATTCATAGAGGCAATCAGGTGCGAAGGGGTCAAGCATGTATTCGGGTATCCCGGTGGCGCTGTGCTTGATATTTTTGATGCCATCTTGGATGCACCTGACCTCCAGTTCATCCTCTCGCGTCATGAACAGGGTGCGGTGCATGCGGCAGACGGGTATGCACGGGCAAGCGGGAACGTGGGCGTATGCCTGGTAACCTCGGGACCGGGCGCCACGAACACGGTCACGGGAATCGCGACTGCCTACATGGATTCCATCCCGATCGTGATATTTACGGGGCAGGTTTCCACCCACCTCATCGGGAACGATGCCTTTCAGGAAGCGGATATCGTGGGAATCACGAGGCCCTGCACCAAACACAACTACCTGGTCAAGGACGTAAACGATCTCGGCAGGGTGATCAAGGAGGCATTCTACATCGCTCGCACCGGGAGATGCGGTCCTGTTCTGGTGGATCTTCCCAAGGACGTGATGAACTCCCTGGTGAATTTCAAGTACCCTGAAAGCGTGTCCATGGAGAGCTACTGCCCCACCTACCGGGGACATCTCGGCCAGATCAAGCGCATTGTGGGAATGGTCCTGAAGAGCAAGCGGCCGGTCATCTATGCAGGTGGGGGCGTCATACACTCAAACGCATCCGACGAATTGTTCGCCCTCGCCGAGAAGATCCGTGTTCCCGTTACCACCACCCTGATGGGGCTCGGAGCGTTTCCTTCCGGACACGAGCTGTCCCTGGGCATGCTCGGGATGCACGGCACCTATGCCGCAAACATGGCGGTCACGGAGACCGACTGCCTCATCGCCATTGGTGCACGGTTCGACGACAGAGTCACCGGCAAGATCGATGAGTTCGCACCCAAGGCAAAGATCGTGCACATCGATATCGATCCGACCTCTATCAGCAAGAACGTCAAGGTGGATCTTCCTGTTGTGGGAGACTGCAAACTGGTTCTGAAAGGGATGCTCGATCAACTCGAGGATATGAAGCAGGAGATCAGCGAACTCCGGAACAACAGCGAATCCTGGCTTGCCAGAACCGACGAGTGGAAGAAGGAAAAACCCTTGAGGTATACCCAGGGTGATACCATCAAGCCCCAGTACGTCATCGAACGCATCGATGAGATAGCGCCCGATGACACCATTGTTTCCACGGAAGTGGGGCAGAACCAGATGTGGACCGCGCAGTTCTACCGCTTCAAGCAGCCCAGACTCTTTCTCTCCTCGGGTGGTCTCGGCACCATGGGATACGGATTTCCGGCAGCCATCGGGGCACAGGTGGCTTTTCCCGATCGCACGGTGGTTGATATCGCGGGAGACGGCTCCATCCAGATGAACATACAGGAGCTCGCCACCGCGGTGCAGTACAACCTGCCTGTCAAGGTGATGATCCTCAACAACGGCTACCTGGGAATGGTGCGACAGTGGCAGGCCCTGTTCTATCGTCACCGGTACTCGCACACGTGTCTGAGCACCTCGCCCGACTTCGTGAAGCTGGCGCAGGCCTATGGTGCATCCGGACTCAGGGTTGAGAATCCAAAGGATGTTGATGATGCCATACGGGAGGCCCTTGCCACCAAGGGACCTGTGTTCGTGGATTTCGTCGTCGAGTCTGAGGAAGATGTCTGCCCGATCGTTCCTGCCGGTGCTCCCATCAACAACATGCTGCTGGTGTGAGGTGACGTGTGAAGCATGCGATATCCGTTCTCGTTGAGAATCAGCCAGGAGTCCTCTCCAGGGTTGTGGGTCTGTTTTCGGGCCGGGGATTCAATATCGAGTCACTGTCCGTTGCTCCCACCCTCGATCCCTCGAAATCGAAGATGGTCATCACTACCTCGGGGAACAAGCAGGTTCTCGAACAGATCAAGAAGCAGCTCAACAAGCTCATCAGCGTCATCAAGGTGGTGGATTATTCTGAGAAGAGCCATGTGGAGCGGGAAATGATCCTCGTCAAGGTCAAGGCCAGGGAAGAGTCGAGGGCAGAGGTGCTCCGCATTGCCGATATCTTCAGGGCGCGGGTCGTGGATGTATCTCCCACCTCGTACACGCTGGCCCTCACCGGTGACACGGGCAAACTTCAGGGGTTCATCGAAATCCTGTATCCCATAGGGATCCTCGATTTCATCCGGACAGGAACGATCGTCATGGAGAGAGAAATGCACGGAAGGAGGAAGCTGGTTTCATGAAGGTATACTACGACAGTGATGCAGACCTGGAGCTGATTCGTTCGAAAAAGGTGGCAATCATGGGGTACGGCTCTCAGGGGTTTGCCCACGCAAACAACCTCAAGGAATCGGGGGTTCAGGTGGTTGTGGGCCTGAGAGAGTCGAGCCCGACCCGTGAAAAGGCAGAGAAGTCGGGACTGAAGGTCATGGCAACGTCAGATGCGGCCCAGTGGGCGGATGTCGTGATGATGCTCATCCCCGATGAACTGCAGGCCCAGGTATATAGAACAGAGATCGAGCCCCACATGAAACCCGGCAACTACCTCCTGTTTGCCCACGGATTCAATATCCACTACGGACAGATTACCCCCCCTGAGGGCGTCAACTGCTGTATGGTGGCCCCGAAATCCCCCGGCCACATGGTGCGCTACGAATACACCCAGGGCAGGGGTGTCCCCATGCTCATCGCTGTGTATGCCGACGCGTCGGGGAATGCGAGGGCCCTCGCCCTGGCCTATGCCTGTGCCATCGGCGGGGGAAAGGCGGGGATACTCGAGACCACCTTTGCCGAAGAGACGGAGACAGACCTCTTCGGGGAGCAGGCGGTCCTGTGCGGCGGGGTCACATCGCTTATCCTGGCCGGGTTCGAGACCCTCGTGGAAGCAGGCTATGCCCCCGAGATGGCATACTTCGAGTGCCTGCACGAACTCAAGCTCATCGTGGATCTCATCTACGAGGGGGGCATCTCCACCATGCGCTATTCCGTGAGCAACACGGCCCAGTATGGCGATCTCACCAGGGGACCCTGGGTGATCGATGAAACCGTCAAAGACACCATGAAGGAGATCCTTGCAGGGGTACAGGACGGGAGCTTTGCCAAGGAATGGATCCTTGAAAATCTGGCGGGCAGACCGGTGTTCAATGCCCTCACCAGGCAGGGCGAAGAACATCTCATCGAAAAGGTCGGCGCCGAACTCCGGGCCATGATGCCCTGGATAGCCCAGAGCAGGAAGGTGGACAAGAAGGTAAACTGATGAACATCAGAAAAGAAGGAGTTCCCTTTATCGCAGGAGCTCTGGCGTTTTTCGCGCTCCTCGCGCTCACCGGATCCCGCTTCCTGAGGATGATCGGCATCGTACCGGCGCTCTTTGTCACGTGGTTTTTCCGGGATCCCCACAGGCGAGCACCTGAAGGCGAACACCTGTTCATCTCTCCTGCAGACGGAACCGTGCTCGAGGTGGCAGAGACATTTGAGGACAAGGTCGGTCCCTGTACGAAAGTATCCATCTTCATGTCGGTCTTCAGTGTGCACGTGAACCGCTCACCCGTGGGCGGCAGAGTCGTGGAAAAGCGGTACCGGCCCGGGAAATTCGCCATGGCGAACCTCGGAAAGAAGACCGAAGAGAACGAGCGCATGATCCTCTATCTCGAAAACGAAGATGGCCTCTTCAGGGTCGACCAGGTAGCCGGACTCGTTGCCCGGAGGATTTCCTGCTGGCCGGAGCAGGGAGAAATCGTTGAAAGAGGCCAGAAGATCGGGCTCATCCGGTTCGGTTCGCTCCTGGAATGCTACCTCCCACCTGTGTACCATGTCCTGGTCCGCCGTGGTGAAGGGGTCACTGCAGGGGAGACGATTCTCGCACGGAGAGCGTAATGAGAAAAAGGCTGAGCGAAAAGAAGCACAGTGAAAAGAAGAAGAGACTGGTTCCTTTCTTGCCCAATTTCATCACCACGATCGGCCTGTTCTGCGGGTTTTATTCCATCTCTTTCTCACTCAAGGGAAGCTTCATCATGGCTTCGATATTCATCCTCATCGCAGGATTCATCGACGGGGTCGACGGTCGTGTGGCACGGATGACGAATTCCGTCTCCGATTTCGGCAAACAGTACGATTCCCTTTCCGATGTGATCTGCTTCGGGGTGGCCCCCGCCATCATGGTCTATCTCTGGCAGCTGAACCTCTACGAGAGATTCGGGTTCATCGCCTGTTTCCTCTTCGTGGCCTGCGGGGCCTTGAGACTCGCGCGTTTCAACATCGATACGACACCCCACCCCACTTCATTCAAGGGCCTTCCCATCCCGGTGGCGGCAGGGGGCGTTGCGAGCATGGTGCTCCTGACCAGGGTTGTGGGAACCATCGATGCGTGGATGGTGCTCCTTGTAATGTACCTTCTGTCGTTCCTCATGGTCAGCAATATTCGGTATCCGAGCTTCAAGCAGCTCTCCTTTATCAGGGCACACCCATTTCAGCTCCTTGTGTGCGGTGTTCTCCTGCTCGTCGTGGTGGCCCTCTCTCCAGAGATCATGCTCTTTGTCCTGGCCATGACCTTCATCGTGGGAGGAGCTCTGTGGGATGGCGTGCGGTATCTGGTAGCCCTCAGGAGGGAAAAGAAAGAAGAGAAAGGCGCAACTGATGAGCGTGCAACGGGAAAAGATAATCATATTTGATACCACGCTCCGGGATGGCGAGCAGTCACCCGGTGCCAGCATGGACGTACACGAGAAGGTCCTCGTGGCAAAGCAGCTGGAAATGCTCGGGGTCGATAAACTCGAAGCAGGATTCCCGGTGAGTTCTCCCGGTGATTTCGATGCCGTCCAGGCCGTGGCCGGAGAAGTGGAAAGGGCCATCGTGATCGGTCTGTGCAGGGCACGCCCGGAGGACATCAGCATTGCATGGAACGCGGTGAAAGACGCCAAGAACCCGGGTTTGCACACCTTTATCGCCACCTCGGACATCCACATGAAGCATAAGCTCCGCATGACACGCGACGAGGTTCTCGTTTCTGTGCAAGAAGCGGTAGCTGCCTGCCGCGAACTCTCGCCGAGTGTCGAGTTTTCTGCAGAGGACGCAACCCGGTCTGATTGGGATTTCCTCGTCGACGTCTACGCTGCCGCCATCTCTGCAGGAGCGGATACGATCAATATCCCCGATACCGTGGGATACACGAATCCCCAGGAATTCTTCGATCTCATCACCCACCTCAGGAACAAGGTGCGAGGCATCGAAGGGGTGACGATGAGTGTGCACTGCCACAACGATCTCGGTCTCGGCACGGCAAACTCTCTCTCAGCTGTGCTTGCCGGTGCACGGCAGATTGAATGCACCATCAACGGAATCGGAGAGCGCGCCGGGAACACCTCCCTGGAGGAGGTGGTGATGATTTTCAACGTGAGGAAAGACCTCTATGGACATCTCTTCACCACCATCGATGCGAGCCAGATCTTTCCCACGAGCAGGCTCGTCTCCCACATCACGGGTATACCGGTACAACCCAACAAGGCAGTGGTGGGATCCAATGCCTTTGCCCATGAGGCGGGCATCCACCAGGATGGCTATCTCAAGGAGCGATCGACCTATGAGATCATGACACCCGAGGCAGTGGGAATCGGCACATCCCAGCTCGTGCTCGGCAAGCACTCAGGGAAACACGCTCTGTCAAAACGGCTCGAGTCACTCGGGTACCGTTTGAGCGACAAGGATCTGGTGAAGGTTTTCAATCGATTCAAGGAGATTTCAGACAAGAAAAAGCAGGTCTTCGACGCAGATATCGAGGCCATCGTGCTTGAAGAAATCTACCGGGTTCCCGACAGGTATGAGCTCAAGCACATCAATGTCACCTCCGGAACGGTCACCGTGCCCACGGCAACGGTACAGCTCCTCATCGACGACCAGATCGTTCAGGAGGCCGGCTTCGGCAACGGCCCCGTGGATGCGCTCTACAAGACAATTATCAGGATGACGGGTTCCAGAGCGGAGCTCAAACGGTTTTCTGTGAGCTCCATCACACGTGGCACCGATGCCCAGGGCGAGGTGACAGTGGAACTCAAGGAAAAGGATGCCGTCACCGTGGGGCAGGGATCGGACCCGGATATCCTGGTGGCGTCCGCCAAGGCCCTGATCAATGCCATGAACAGACTGGAACTCATTAAAACCAGGAAAACCACAACGTATCCAAGCTTATAGAAAGGCGCACCCCGTGGATAGAACCATTGCAGAGAAAATCCTCCTGGAGCACACGCACACAAAGGAATTCAGTCCCGGTGATATCATCAGGGTGAATGTTGACGTGGCGCTCGCCAATGACATCACCGCCCCCCTCGCCATCCAGGCATTCGAGGCCGGGGGGACAGGCAGGATTTCCCGCCCTGATTCGATTGTGTTTGTCCTGGATCATTTCACCCCGAACAAGGACATCGCCTCGGCAAACCAGTGCAGGTATGTACGGGAGTTTGCGAAAAAGCACGGCATCATGAACTTCTACGATGCCGGCCGCTGCGGGGTGGAACACGCGCTTCTGCCTGAGGAAGGCCTTGTTCTCCCGGGGGATTTCATCATCGGGGCAGACAGCCACACCTGTACCTATGGAGCCCTGGGTGCTTTTTCCACCGGTGTCGGCAGCACCGACCTCGCAGCTGCCATCATGACAAGACAGGCGTGGATAAAGGTTCCGGAGAGCATGAAGTTCATCTTCAACGGGGAGCTTCAGCCATGGGTCGGCGGCAAGGATCTCATGCTGTACCTTATTGGTGATATCGGGGTGGATGGGGCCCTCTACCGGGTCATGGAAATCGAGGGCAGGGCAATCTCCGAACTCGATCTCAGTAACCGGCTCACCATGTCGAATATGGCCATCGAGGCAGGGGGGAAGGCAGGGATCATTGCGGCTGATGAGAAAACACAAGACTACGTGAAACCAAGGGCGAAACGGCCCTTCACCGTGTACCGGAGCGATCCCGATGCACGGTATGAATCCATCAGGGAGTACGACTGCTCGCTGATCGAACCCCAGGTCGCCTTTCCCCACTCCCCCGAGAACACCCGCGGTATCAGCGAGGTGGGAGAAGTATGGCTCGATCAGGTGTTTATCGGTTCGTGCACCAACGGCAGGATCGAGGATCTGCGCATTGCAGCAGGCATCATGAGGGGCAAAACAGTGGCACGAGATCTCAGGTGCCTGATCCTTCCCGCCACACCTCGGGTCTTTCGAGAGGCCGAGGACGAGGGACTCATCAAGATCTTCCTCGAGGCAGGGGCGATTCTGGGACCGCCCTCCTGTGGTCCCTGCCTGGGGGGACACCTCGGCATCCTGGCCAGGGGCGAGAAGGCCCTGGCAACGACCAATCGAAACTTTGTTGGACGGATGGGTGACCCGGCCAGTGACGTGTACCTATGCGGGCCTGCAGTGGCTGCGGCCTCGGCGATAACGGGCAGGATTTCGTCGCCTTCGGAGGTAATGTCATGATTTTCAGGGGCCGGGCCTTTCTGTTCGGAGACGATATCGACACCGATGCCATTATTCCTGCCCGCTATCTCACTACCACCGACCCCGATGAACTGAAGAAGCACTGTATGGAAGATGCAGATCCTGGATTCCCTTCTCAGGTGCGAAGCGGAGACATCATCGTTGCGGGAAAAAATTTCGGGTGCGGATCCTCCCGTGAGCATGCACCCATTGCCATCAAGGCTGCCGGAATCAGCTGCGTAATTGCACCCAGCTTTGCACGGATCTTCTTCAGGAACAGCTTTAACATGGGGCTGCCCATCTTTGAAACAGCAGATGCGTCGAAAGGAATCAACCAGGGTGATCTCATCGAGGTGGATGCAGATTCAGGTCGGGTTACGAATCTCACGACCGGGACGCAGTTCCTGTCCCGGCCCATCCCCGAATTCATGCAGGAGTTGATCGAGGACGGAGGTCTGATAGAACATATCAGGAAACGGGGAACCATCTGAGGCGCCATCACGGGATGGTGATGGGGTATTTACCTGCGCAGGAGGCCCGTCCCCAGGAGCGAGACAGCAGAGTTACATGGGAAAAAGATACAGGGTAGCAGTCATAGAGCCTCTCAGTTCGCTGGGAGGGGAAATCATCAGGATTCTCGAGGAGAGGAACTTCCCGATCCAGGAGATCATTCCGCTGGGAGCACCCCGCAATCTCGGCAGGACCGTTGATTTTGCCGGATTCAGTCTCAGGGCCGGGGTTCTCGAAGCGAAAGCCCTCTCAGGGGTTGATCTGGCTTTTTTTACCACCGACAGGTCCCTGAGCAGGGAGTATTCACCCAAGGCCGTCCAACAGGGGTGTACGGTGATCGACTGCAGCTCCGAGTTTTCTCTCCACGAGCAGGTTCCCCTGGTGATTCCCGAGATCAACGCGGCTCTGATCAAGAAACACTCTGGAATCATTGCCTCTCCGGGCAGTTCTACCATCCAGCTGGTCCTGCCGCTGTACCCAATTCATAAAGCGGCCAGGATCAGGAGAATTCTGGTGTCCACCTATCAGGCGGTTTCTGATAACGGTCAAAGAGCCCTCGACGAGCTCTCTGAACAAATCAGGAATCTCTTCACCTTCCAGGAGGTGCATTCAGAGGTCTACCCCCACCAGATAGCGTTCAATATCCTGCCGCACGTCGGAAGCTTCAGCTCCAGTGCCTATACCGACGGAGAGCTGTCCCTCATGAACGAGACAAAGAAGATCTTCGAAGACGAGAAGATCCGCATCAGTGCCACTGCCGTGAGGGTTCCTGTGTTCTACGCACACTCGGAGTCAGTCCACTTCGAGACAGCACGCAAGATTACACCGGAAGAGGCGCGGAAGATGATCACAGCCATGCCGGGGGTTTACGTTACCGATGATCCCGCAGGGGCTTCTTACCCCACTGCAGTGGGTGCAGCGGGAAGGGACGAGTGCTTCGTGGGACGGATCCGTGAAGACGCCTCCTTTGACAACGGCCTTGCCCTGTGGACCGTGTGTGATAATCTCAGGAAGGGATCAGCCCTCAATGCCGTTCAGATTGCAGAGCACCTGGTGGGGAATACACCCTGATCCGCGCTCCTGTGTGAGACGGGACATGCCATGAAGGTGACACTTGGAAACTACGTGCCCCTTGATTCTCTCGTGCATCGCTTGGATCCTCGGGCGAAACTCTTTCTCATGGGGCTTGGAATCGGGGCGGCGTTTCAGTTGGACACTGCCGGGGGATTGGCCCTGTTCCTTCTGATGTGCACAGCGGTCACGGTTAGTGCCCGTATTCCCGGAAGGATGCTCCTCTCCGGGTTGATCCCGTTTTTATGGCTCTTCGGATTCACCGCTGTTCTTCATCTGTTCATGACAGCCGGAGATCCCATTGCCTGGCTGCCCCATGCGACCTGGCAGGGGCTCACGGGAGGCCTCCGTGTCGGTACCCAGCTCGTATTCGCCATCTGGCTCTCCACGCTGACCACGCTGACCACCTCGCCGTTGAACCTTGTCTGGGCCCTGGAGTGGTTCATGAAGCCCTTGAAGTATCTGAAGGTTCCCACCGAAGATATTGCACTCCTCGTTATGCTTGCGATCAGGTTTATCCCGACCTTGTTTGAAGAGACCGAACGGATCATAAAGGCCCAAAAGGCACGGGGTGTGGATCTGGAATCCGGTGGACTCATTGCCAGGGTTCGCGCCCTGGTGCCGGTTCTGGTGCCGCTTCTGCACGGGGTGTTCAGGAGGGCGGACGATCTTGCCATTGCATTGACCCTGCGGGGATACGCTCCGGGTATCGTCCGCACGAGGATGAAGGAACTCCGAGCATGTCCCTCAGACCTTGTCTCCGTGTGCCTGGGATCCCTTGTCTTGGTTTCGATGATGTGGCTCTGAAGGGGATACAAACCGATGCTCCGTGATTCCCTGGGGGCTTGTTTCCCGGTCCGCGCGGACACGACATTCTGCCTGCCTGGCATAGCAGCCCGGGTGGGGATGTGATAGAGAATTCATCGCGAGACAAAGTGATTGACAATCCTTTCTCTGGCGTGGTTAGATCGCTCGGATATGAGAAGCGGTGTTCTGTCGGAACACCATGAAAACACAATACGCTCATCGTAGGATACACATGTGAGAAAGATCGTCGTCCTGGGTTTGATCGGGTTCTTCGTCATTGCTGTTCTACTGAGGATCCAGATTATCGAATCGCTCTCGGGCAAAGAAGCCGTCGGTATCGAACAGTACTACAAGACCAACGGCATCCCTGTTGAAGCGGACATCGTGAAGAGAGGGCCCTTCAGAGTTTCCTGCAGAGTGAATGCCATGGTGCTCGGGCACACGCAGGTCGAGATCTCCACCCCGGTGGCTGCGAAGATCCTCAGGGTCCACCACAAGGTGGGCGACATGGTGAAGGCCAACGAGGTCATCATCAGCCTGGACAAGGAAGATCCGAAGAGTTCGGCCCAGTATCGTCAGCTCTCGGCAGTCTTCGAGACCACGCTCAAGAATTACACCAGAATGATGGAGCTCAGAGATTCAGGCGCAGTATCACAGAGTCAGCTCGATGAGATCAAGATGAAGCTCGATGTGGACAGGGCAAACCTTGAGAGCGTGATCGAGGCAGTTTCTCTCTCAAGTTCCATCGATGGCATTATTCTCGATCTGAATGCACGAGAAGGGGAATTCATCACGCCGATGAGACCCGTGGCCGTTGTTGCCCGGGTCGATAGGGTTCGGCTCGTCGCCGAGGTGAGCGAGTCTGATATCAGGCGCATCGAGCCAGGCCAGCGAGTCTTTGCAAACGGTAACCACGGTGAAGGCATGAGCATGGGAACGGTGACGAAGATCTCTCTGAATGCCAACCCAAAAACCGGTCTTTTCCGGGTTGAGATGGAGACAGATAACCGATCGAATATTCTCAAGATCGGAACCTATACCGCGGCTCAGATCGAGATAATCAACGATTCCATGGCACTGTACGCAGATCTCAGGGCAATACAGCAGGATGCTGATGGATCCTTCTACGTCTATCGTATCGTCGATGATCAGGTCTCCAGAAAAACGATAAAAATAACGGGAATGAATGATGAATACGCACGTATTCTCTCCGGGCTGGAAGAGAACGACATGGTCGTGGTGAGCGGTTTCACGAGACTCAGCGACATGACAAAAGTTGCCTATTAGCATGTCTGAGAGCAGTTCCCTCCGATGAACCTGATCAGAACCTTCATATCTCGGCCGGTGACCACGCTCATGATCGTGAGTGTGTTCGTGGTGCTCGGTCTGATCTCGTACCAGAGATTGAATGTCGATCTCTTTCCCGATGTTACGCTGCCCATCGTGCTCATTACCCAGGTATACGAGGGCGCTGCCCCGGAAGAAATCGAAAGCCAGGTGGTCAAAAAGGTCGAGGATGCGGTATCGAACATCAGCGACATCAAAAACATCTGGTCGACAGTCTCCGAGAATTATGCACTCACCATCATCGAGTTCGAATACGGCATTGATGTCGATATCAAAGCTCTGGAGGTCAAGGACAAGGTTGAGGCTATCTCCCGGGACCTTCCCGATGATGCGGATAAGCCGATTATCGAGAAGTTCGATCCTTTTGAAGATCCGACCCTGAGCATAGCCCTGTTCAGCGATACGTTGCCAGTCAATGTCATCTATGAGTATGCTGATGTCGAACTCAAAGACAGATTTTCTCAGGTGCCTGGAGTGGCAACGGTTGATGTGGTGGGAGGCAAACAGCGCCAGATAAACGTGCGCGTGGATCTGCCGAAACTGATGAACTATCGTCTCTCACTGCTCGACGTGATCAAGGCGATCCGGACGGAAAATCTTGACATCCCCGCAGGAACCATTGACAGGGAAACATTCAAGATCGGGGTACGGCTCAAGGGCCAGTTTGAAACCGTAAGCCAGATCGAAAACATGCATATCGCCATCGAGGATGTCGGGATCATCCGCCTCAGAGATGTTGCAACCGTTACCGATGGGTTCAAGGATGTGACCGCAGCCGCGCGCTTCAACGGGAATGAGGCGGTGATGCTCAACATCTACAAGCAGTCGGACAGCAATGTGGTCCAGACAGCAGACGGTGTCTACCGTGTTCTCGAAGAGGTGAGGGCAGGGCTGCTTCCCGGCCTTTCCCTCGAACTCGCTCGTGACTCGAGCACCTTCATCCGTGAATCTATCAGGGATGCCCTCACGAGCATATTCCTGGGTGTCCTCCTGACAACATTGGTGCTCTTCCTCTTCCTGGGAGACATCCGTATCGCCCTCGTTGCGGCCGTGGTCATCCCCACCTCCATCATCTCTTCCTTCCTCGTCATGCAGTTCTTCGGGTTCACCCTCAACATTGTCACCCTCATGGCGCTCGGCGTCTCCATCGGGGTTCTCGTGGCCAATGCCATCGTGATCATCGAGAACATCCACAAGCGCATGGATGCAAAAACCGAAGCTTCGGAGAGTGCAGCCCGAGGAACCATGGAGGTTGCCGTGGCAGTCATTGCATCGGCAGGGACAAATATCGTGGTGTTCATTCCCATTGCCTTTATGAAGGGGATTTTCGGACAGATCTTCTTCCCCTTCGGAATAACGGTGGTTGCCGCAACCGTTTTTTCCATCCTTGCTTCCTTTTCGCTCACGCCCATGCTCGCCTCCTTTGCCCTGAAGAAGACCGATCCCGATGGGGAAGCACAGGGAAGAGGGATCATAGGATCATACCTCGTATTCTTTTCGAGGTGGGTCGAGGCTGCCAAACAAGAATACCTGAAAGGACTGGGGTTCTGCTTCCGGTGGAAGAAACTCACCATGGTGGTGACTCTGGCCGCATTTGCAGGCTCCCTTTTCGTGATGAACTACGTGGGAGGAGAACCGTTTCCCTCGGCGGACAGTTCTGAAATCACCATAACTGCCGATCTTCCCCAGGATACCACCCTCGAGAGGAGTGTGCGGGTTCTCAACACCATCGAGGGGTTTGTCCGTGACATCCCGGAACTCAAAGACTACTCATCCACCATCGGAGGTAAGAACAAGGGGCTCTACAACCTTTCCCTGAACGTGAGGCTCGTGGATGCAACCGAGAGGAAACGCAGTGACAGGGCTGTGGCAGAGAGTCTCGTTGAGCCGCTCTGCACCATAGCGGATCTCGAATTCAGCGTGATCGCAGGAAGAAGCCAGGGAAACAGGGGCGATATGGATATCGATCTCTTCGGACCCGACTACACGAAACTCGTCACGCTCTCGGAAGAGGTCAAGAACCTCATGAATGAAACGGGGAATTACCAGAGCATCATCAGCTCCTACAAGACCCCGAGAAAGGAGATGCGCTTTATTCCCTTCGATTTCAAATCCAGTGTCTACGGTGGAAACAATGCGCTCCTCGGAATGGTCCTGAGGGCCTCCATCGAAGGAGATGACACGTCGCTGTTCAGAGAAGGGGGTCAAGAGTATCCGATCAATGTGGCCCTCGATGAGAAGTACACCAGTTCCATCAACCTGCTCGGGGCAATCCTGGCGCCGCTGGGAAAGGAGGAGATCCTCAACCCCATCAACCAGGTCGGTGAGTTCGTTCCTTCACGGGCTGAGGCCAGCATTGAGCGGAAAAACAAACAGAGGAAGATTACGCTTACGAGTTTCTTCAGTCGGCTGTCGCTGACGGAAAACATGGCTATCCTGAAAAAGAAATTCGAGACGCTCGACCTGGAACCGGGGTACACCCTTGAGTTTGCAGGAGACGTGGAGATCAATGAAGAGGCAGGTGCGGCAACATCCCAGGCATTCCTCATCGCATCGGTGCTGACCTTCATGCTCCTGGCGGCGATCCTGAACTCCCTCATCCACCCGTTCACCATACTCCTCACCGTTCCCCTTGGCCTTGCCGGGGTTTTCTACGTATTGTTTTTCTCGGGGATCACCATGAACATGATGGCGATGATGTCCATCGTCATGCTCGTTGGTATCGTGGTCAACAGCGCCATCCTCTTCATCGACCAGGCTATGACCCGGATCAATGCGGGGGATGACAGCGCCACTGCAGTCTTAGTTGCCTGTGGAGAAAAATTCAGGCCCATCGTCATGACGAATATCGCCATCATCTGTGGCCTGATTCCCCAGGCACTCAGCGTGGGCTCAGGAGCAAGCTTCAGGATGGCGCTCGCCTTGCCCACCATCGGAGGCATCATCGTATCGACCCTGTTCTCCTTGTTTTTCATTCCTGTCATCTTTTCCTACATGGAGAGACTCAGGCAGGCCCGCAACGCACTCGGAAAGTCTCCCTCCTGAAGGTGAGCCACTACCGGGAAAAAAGACAGGTCTCCGATTGACTGTACATTTTCCTCTCCGACACAGGCACCAGGACGGAATTGGGAAAAGTCGAAGCATGCATTGACTTCTCCTTGTCAGGACATACTCTGTATACTATGGCATCACCCTATCCAAAACAGAAAACCAAGACAGTCTGTACGATCGGACCTGCCTCGAGGTCTCGTCCGGTTCTCAAGCGGATGATCCGTGCAGGGATGAATGTTGCGAGACTGAACTTCAGCCACGGTTCACTCCAGGAACGCCGGGAAGACATCGAATCCATCAGGGCTGTTGCGGCAGAGGTGAACCGCGAGGTGTCAATCCTTGTAGATCTGCCTGGACCCAAGATACGCATCGGTACAATCGAAGGCGGCTCCTGCATCCTGAAAAAAGGTGATCGCGTGATTCTCACCACAGAACAGGTAATGGGATCACCCTCCCGCATCACGGTTCTCTATCCCGATCTTCCGGGCAGTGTACGTCCCGGCAGCAGAATAGTTCTCAATGACGGGTTCATCCAGATGCGCGTGAAAGAGGTTCAAGGCAGAGAGGTGCACTGCACGGTTATCATCGGGGGCAGGCTTCTCTCCGGGAAAGGGCTCAACCTCCCTGGCGCGGAACTTACCCTGCCCGGAGTCACTGATAAGGATCTCGAATTAACGGATTTCGCCCTCGGCCATGGAATAAGCGTGTTCGGCATATCCTTTGTCAGGTCTGCAGAAGATGTCCGGACGGTGAGGGAGTATGCGCTCAATAAGGGGGAGCAGGTCTTCCTGATTGCCAAGATCGAACGTTCCGATGCCATCAGGAATATCGAAGAGATCCTTGATGAGGCCGACGGAATCATGTTAGCGCGGGGTGATCTCGGCGTCGAAATTCCCATCGAACAGGTGCCGGTTGTCCAGAAACAGCTCATATTCAGGGCAAACCTCGCGTCCAAACCTGTGATCACCGCCACCCAGATGCTTGAGAGCATGACACACAACATTCGCCCCACCAGGGCAGAGGCAACAGATGTTGCAAATGCCATCCTGGATGGAACAGATGCCGTGATGCTTTCGGAAGAGACGGCTATTGGATCGTATCCTGTCGAAACCCTCGAGATGATGAACAGGATCGCACGCAGCACCGAG
>DSBG01000116.1 GCA_011046135.1 Deltaproteobacteria bacterium | reverse complement strand
ATGATAGTCCTTGAACAGCTCCTGCCATCGCCTGGAAAAAACCTCCACGTCAAAGCCGCCTGCTTCATCCAGGGATTCAAGGAGCACGAGGGTCTGGTCTCCGTAGTGGGTGAATTCACCCACGTCCTTCGTGGGATGGTATGATTTCTGTGAAGGTTTGAGGAGGTGCTCCACCCGTCCATACTCCCTGGCTATTTTTTGCGTTGAATAGATCCAGTGTACCCCCAGTGCATGGGAATCCGCGACAAAAGATGCCATCACCATCGCCTGTGCCCTGTCTTTCATCATCTCTCCTTCCTTTTCATTCGATTTCTTCGAACCTGTTGAACCTGCGGTTCTTGCGAACCTTGTCCGGGCTGAATATCCTGCCGTTCATGGCTATGTACACCCCTGGCGCAAGGGATTGCACCGCCCCAACCGCCGTACCGACATTGAACTCCGCGTCGCTCCACTTGAAGCGCGCAGGCTGCATGGAACCGGTCATGACGATGGTCTTGTCGGGTATCGCCATGAGTTCTCTCGCGGTTTCGATCATGGTATCGGTGCCATGGGTCACGATGACGTGGCGACATTCTTCATCGGCAATCTTCTTGCAGACCAGCTCTCTGTCGTCATCCGTCATGTCGAGACTGTCTTTGCGCAGGAGAGACACACACTCGTAGTCAAAGGTCACATTCGCCTCCTTGAGGATCTCGGAGATCCCGGGGCTTCCCACCTTGTAATCGCTCTTGAGATCAAAATAGACCTTGTCTATGGTGCCTCCCACCGCAAAGAATTTGATCTTCATTCCCCTCTCTTTCTTTCGTTTCTCTGTGTAATCCTGCCGCCCGATCTTGATCTTACCGCGGCCTCCCCAGAGCAAGGTCTGGCAGAAACCACGTGAGGATACGAGCGTTTTGTTCCCGGGGATACGCATGAGCGAGATCTGCACATATGGTGAGAATAATATCCGCTTGCGCCGTTTTCAACCTTTGGACTCCTTCTTGTGCTCGCTGCACGGGAAACATCCAATCGTGTTTACCGTGAATCCATAGAATGCGTCTGCCATGAACCGCGCTCGTGTCCAGTGGCGGCAGAACCCCGCAGATGGGGGAAAAGGCACGAAAGGGCGTGCTTTCAAGAAGACTGCATGCGAGACAGAAGGTTGCTCCGTCTGAAATTCCAGTGAGCAGCATCCTCTCCCTGTCAATATTGGCTCTGGCCGAGAAACGCTCGATATGCTCCGTAATGGAATCGATCTCCTCCTGCGTCCGAGAAATCGTCCATGTCTCGCCAACAGAAGTGGGTGCCATGAGAAGCAGCCTTCTGCTGCGAGCCTCCTTGAGCCAGAACCAGATGAAATCACGTCCATGCCCGCCTCCGCCATGCAGAGCCACCACGAGCGGCAGAGCTTGATCTTGTACCGAGCCTGGCGGGAGGTAGTATGAACAGCCTCCCCTGGCGTAGGGGTCAGCGTCAAACCCCTCGTGAAGGAGCTCATCTCCCTGGGGAGCCTGGTCCCGCATCGGCACACCCCGTCGATTCTGCAGTTCCTCCTCGAGAAAAAAGAGATGAACAGGTACAAGCTCTTCCTTCAGGCTGAACAGGATTTCCTGCACCTGGGCATAGATTCTTCCGGCCCTCATGGCATTGAAGACGATCCGTTGGAGATCGTCCTGCTCGGAGAAAAGATCGAGGGCACGGAGAAGGAGTCCCGCAGATTTCTTGAGTCGTAACCGAGAGCCCTCCTCGAGAGATACTGCGTTCAGCCTCTCGGAATCCGCGTATGCCTCAGCCAGCTTTTGGCGCACCGGGATGATCCTGTCTTGAATTTCGGAAACAAGAAGGGGATGGAAATATCGCAAGGCACGCTCCAGTGAGCGAAGCGCGAACAGCGTCACGTCACACAGATGATGACAATTCCTGGATTCAAAGCCGAGGTTCATGAACGGAGGTTCCTTTCCCCCTCGGTCCCGTTGAAGAATCCCGCCAGGTACCCTTCAGAAGTCGAGGAACATAGATTCTCTGGTCTGAAAGAAGCCGTTCTTCATCGAGGGTGTTGACTGCATAGGTGAAAATGACATGGCCTCCAGTGAGGGCAGGATGCGCTTTGCCCGCGTAGATCAGGAGGCTTGGGTCATCTGCCTCGGGTACGCGAAAGAATCTCCGCGGTGCAGACCAGGGACCGGTGAGCTCGGGGGAAAAGCGCATCTCCATGCCGGGGGTCATCAGGGCACTGGATTGGATATGCAGAAACCCCCCGAAATATGGTTCGTAGTGAACGGTAAACTCCACCCGGGCCTGAGAAAAGACTGCGGGAGGCTTTGTCTGGAGACTGCTCTGTTCAATCCATCCGGAAGAATACCCTGTCCACCAGTGGGGATCTGAGAGATCCCCTGAATGGACGGCGATAAAACTCCAGCGTACGAGGTGCATCTCCTGGGAGAGGGGATCAACCCCGAATGCATAGAGATAACCATCAAAATAAAGCACACCCCCTGAACCGATGATAACCCCGAAGGAATCATTCGGGGTCGGGACAACCCGTTTCCTCCAGGATGGTGGTGCATCGTGGGGATTCTCGATGGAGATCGCTGACCAGCCAACCGCTTCGAATCCCAGGTCGTTGAGTGCCTCGTGGATCACCATGAGAAAGATCAGGAGCTTTCCGTCTACCATGATGCCCCCGCCCGGCCAGTACCATCCCTTTTGGGGAGACTGGAAAAAAGGAGCAGGTGTTTCAGCATCCATGGCCCAGTAGAACTGGATATCCGCCTGTGTCGGATCAGACCCCTTTTGAATTGCCACGCTGTTTCGAATGATGACGGCCTCTTTCCTCTGGCGGCTCTCTCCAGGGTTGACGAAACTGTCTCCGAAAAGCCAGAGAATCCTTTGTCTTCCCAGATCCACAGAAGAGGCCCCATCTCCGCCCAGCCAGTGAATGTCTCTCGTAAAAAGTCCTTCGGCTTCGCTCCAGGGCTCAACAGAGAGCGTGATCTCCGTTCGAGAGACCGTGGTGGGCTCCTGAAGAGCATGGAAACATCCAAGAAGGGCCAGAGCCAGGAACAGCGTGCGCAAGACATGGCGGACCGGGCTGCCTATCGACGTGACGATGCTCTGAAGGCGTTCACTCATGGAACCACTTGTCGCCACAGGTATCCTCTTCCGTAATTACCGTGTCGCCACAGCCAAAGGCTCGAACGACTATCCGGCACATTCCCGCAAAACACATCGAAGGGCATCCGCACTCTTCTCTCGAGAGGGTTCATCTAGAGTTCTCCGGAGACCTTCTGCACCCGGAGGGCAATTTCTGCCATGATCACGGATACTGATTCGCCGGTGAGGCCAAAAAGCTCGACTGTTTCGGGGTGCATACGATAGTGCATTCCATCGATCCCAGCACCGATTCCGCTCATAATGGATATGGCATCGGATGCATGGACAATATGTGACAGCACATCTCCCCTTGCAGGAACAGGGTTGTGATGACAGCGGACCGCCAGGACAATGGGGGCCGGGATGAGCCACTTGGAGCATACCTCGGCAGCCAGTTCAGCATGGTCAAAACCCAGGATCCGTTTCTCCGCCTCGAGAAACGTTTCCGTTCCCTGTCCAAGGACGGCCTTGAAATTCTCTTTGCTCTCAACGAGATACGCATCGAGAATGAGCTTTCCCACATCATGGATCAATCCCGCGGTAAAGGCGTCGGACTCGAGAGATGGACGCACGCTCCGGGCAATGAGCTGAGATCCATACGCCACTGCAAGGGAATGCTGCCAGAGCTCCCCTGCTTCCAGATCATACCCTGCAAGGGTTTTTCCGAGAATTTCCGAAGAACATGCCAGGGTGAGCAGCTCCATGAGTGTCCGTGTTCCCAGCACAACGGCCGCATGCTTGAGGGATGATATGTTTCCACTGAGACCATAGTACGAAGAATTCGCCATCCTGAGGATCCTGGCCGCGATTCCCTGGTCAGTCTCGATGATTTTTGCAAGGGCGGAAAAACTCGAATCAGGATCCGAAATGACTGCCCGGGCCTTCTGTGCAACCTGGGGCATGGGCGGCAAATCATCGATCGTCCTGAGAATCCTGTTCTTGAGGGACTCTTTTCTCCGGACAGGTACTTCATTGATTTCCTTCCCTCTGCCGGCGAGGCTGATCTCTATCGTAGCCTTGCAGTTGGGACACGGCATCAGAACAGTCTCAGAAAAGGTTCTCAGTTGTTCTTCCCTGAGTTCGTACACCTTGGTGCAGTGCGGACACACAACCTTCACGGCATCGCTCCTAAAGTACGTGTACAGAACACGTACGCTAGCTTATCCTGATCTTCCCTTCATCCACATTGAGAATCATACTTCTGAGTTTCACCCCTCCCACACGCTCGATTTTCACGGAAAGACCCTGATCCTTCAGAGAATCTTTTACCGCCGCCACCAGCAGTTCGCCCAAGGTATCAATCCCCGAAGAGAGCAGTGAAGCTCCCCCAGCCACGGCAACGGAGAGGTTTTCATGTACACCCCTTTTCCTGAGTTCGTTGATCACGTAGCTCAGGGCCGTGTCTGCATAGTAGGCAGGGTGTACCGGTACCCCCCCCGAAGACTTCCCTCGGAGGACGTGGTATCCCCCGGCGACTTTGCGTTCAGGGTTGTAGAGAATCACGCCCACTCCGGATGCGATCTTGTCGATCCAGAGCAGTCCCTCGGTGACGATCTCGCACCTCATGGGTTTTACAGGGGTCGTCTTCACAGGACACATCCATCTTTGTCTCGTGTTCTTGTATCACAGAAGAAAAGCGAGGCATAGGGTGATTCCGGACACGGAACGATCTACTCCCACCAGTTACCTGCTTTTTTTTCTGCGTGGGAGCCTCAGGGGAGGACGCCTGGCCCGTGCCCTCATCCAGTTGATGCTCTTGAGGATGGACGTCTGGCGGATGATGCGCAATTCCAGGGCTCTCTTCCGGGGAAAATCCATCAGCATGAAACCGATGAAGATCGTGATGAGTCCCTGTCCCGGCAGGAACAGTAGCGCGAATCCGACCAGGACAAACATCACCCCGAGAACGTTTTTCAGGATCAGTAAGACATACCGGATGGCGGGGTGCTGACTTCGAAAGAGACGATCCTTCGGGTTTTCTGCGAGAAAGTAGTCATCAGACACCCTCACAACCAGAAAGGGTACGATAACAAGCGTACCCACAAAGGTGATCAACGACCAGAAACCAAGCCATTCCAGCGTATTCCGGTAGATTTGAATCCACTCGGTGATTCCCAGGAGGAGTTCGCCATGCATATCTGACACCATTACCGGGAAGAATTTTCCACGGAGCACTCCCTCAGGAGAACCGTTTCATGCTGTTTTTCGGGGCGGGGAAGTTTGAGTGGAACCTGTGCGGTCGAGATCATTCCCCGGTCCTCACCAGGATCAATCCTTTTTGAGCAGCCCGTTGAGAACGATATCGATCATCTGTTCGAACATTTTCTTGATCGACCTCCCCTCCGACTGTATATAGGTTCTGATAATGAACATGACGTAGATGGAAAAGAGCAGATCAGTCACACGGTTCACATCGACATCCCTGAACTTCCCTTCCCTGATCCCCTTCCTGAGAAGGCTCCGGAGCATGTCCATGGAGAACCGGTTGATCTCTGAAAAATGGTCTTCTTTGCGTGAGAGCGGAAAAATCGAAGGATCATTCATCAGAACGGTCCTCAGCGGCACGTCTTTTTCAAGATAGGAAAAGCTCTTCTGGCAGAGGGTAACAAATTGATCAACCACGTCTTCTTTCTTCGAGATTGACTCAAACACCTGGTTCTGCCAGTGCAGAAGTCCGTGTGAGACAACTTTCTCATAGAGATCCCTCTTATCTTTTACATAGAGATAGAGGTTCCCCTTTGTCATGCCCAGATCGTGTGCAATATCTTCCACCCTGGTACGCTTGTATCCGTACTGGGCGAACATCTTCAGGGCTGTTTCATAAATCCTGGTGAGCTTTTCTTCCCGTCCCATGACACTCCCGATTACCTGAACGAAATGAACCGTTTTTCATCTCTCACGTGTTCAAAAGCTTGTCAACATGATTCCCTTGTCACATCGTCCGAGCGTTTTCACGGAAACCAGCCATCATCTCCTGCCATGATAACGGCGCCGGTAGTGTGCCTGCGGTTTCAAAAAAACCGGCTCCCTGGTAAAAGCCTTCGGGGGCCGGGCTAAGAGAGGTTTTTGGATATGCACCCTATGATAAGGGGCATCGGATCAAAGTCAAGGGTACCGGCCTTTTTACCCACAGTCAAAACCCTCTCGAATGGTCATGTCTTCAGGGATCCATTGCCCCCAAGCCTGCCAAGAGAGTTTGCATAGTATTCCAGAAGCACCCTGTTCTTTGTATTCACAACGATCGTACCGGTTCGGATCGAGATGATTTTTCTCCTCTTCAGCAGATCGAGGGCCAGTTCTACGGTCTGCTTTGCATTCTCGAATTAAAAAAAGGAACAATCTCTTCAATGTATTCCTCCACCTGATACTGCACATCCTGGATCTTCACATCTCTTTGACGTGCATACCTGATGATGGCCTGGTGAATATCGCTATCGTTGAGAAGGTCCTGCTTCACCACGATCTTGTGCATGAGCTTGAAGGTATCGAGGCGGATTTGGTTCTTTTCAAGGTAATCCCTCACCGAGCGATAGAGCATGTTCCGTATCTTCGAGAGGAAAAGTGCACGAAGTATCTCATAGCACGCCACAGCCATGATGCCGTAGACAACATATCTCATGCTGATAGTATAAGGATGACTTCCTCTGGAGCAACAAGGGAATCAGGGAACTATTCGAATCCCTACTATTTTCCATGTCTCCGATGAGCACCTGCACACCTCATCGATGCTCAAAAAATCACGCAGGAAGAAAAAGCAGCGCCACACACTTCGTGACTTTCCTGAAAGATTATTGTACAGTAGGATAGTAATTCTGACTCCGTTCGAATCGGTCATAGCCAGAGCGACTTGAACGAATTCATACGTGGTGAAGGATGAGGGAAATTGGCGCCATTGCAGCATACTTGGCGGCATGGTTGTTTTGCCAAGTAGTCATTGGAATCCAGAGCGGGTTCATAACGCTTTTTATCTCCCTGCTTTTTGCCTTTGCCATCTATGCCCTGATAACCTACGCTGAACACGAAGAAAGAGATAAGAACGCTTCATGATCTTCTTTTCTCTTGGGATACGCCGCACCATCGTGCACCACACTTTTTTATTGAGAAGCGATCTTGTTCGATGAGAAAAAAACGTAATAGCTCATACCTGAGATATTCCATCTGGCTGACTGCATGTATCGTGATTGTGCTGATCATCCTGCTCGCCATAACGGTCTATACCGTTCACGAGCGAACCATTATCGAACTCTTCAGCGCTCAGAAGTCGACCATCGCACACCATATCGCATCCCGTCTCGAAGAAACCATTACCGCGTATGAGAAGACTCTGACGGTATTCGCATCGAAGAACTCTGCATCCTCTGTAACGAGACAGGCCAGGAAAGACACTATCAAGGACCTCTCGAATGAGTTGGGAAACGGAATGATGCTCCTCGTTGAAATCGATGCGAACGATGGTATCGTTGCTGGATATCCCCAGGGGTGCGTTTCGGGGTCCCAGGGGATAACCATCGATGATCTCGCATTGACGCACACATTGAAGAAACTGCATCAGGTCTATGCAGGCGAGATACGATTTCCCACAGAGTGCGTTGCCTTTTCTGAACACACGCAGGAGAAAGCCCTGGGAATCGGTGTTCCGCTGCTTGCCGAAGATCTCACCTATGACGGGGCCGTTGTGGCCTTTTTCTCACTGCAGAAGATGGTGGAGGCGATCACGAGGAACGATCGTGGTTTTCCCAACGGAATATGGCTCGTAGACGAATCCGGGAAGATCGTGTTCCACCCAGATCAGAATCTCGTGGGAAAGAAGCTGGATGATCTCACACAGACCAAGAACACACCTGCCAGGATCTTTCTCTACAACCCGAGAAACTACAGCGAGCTGACCCTCTACCACGAGAACCGGAGTGAAACGTTTATCCTTGCCCATGAACCCTTCAGAATCGGTTCCGCCATGTGGTGGTTCGTCCTCGCTACCCCCTACGACCAGATCCTCAGTCCGATCCGGAAAGCATCTCTGAACATCATTCTCGGTGCCGTCGGTCTCATCGCCGTGGTGCTCATCACAGCCACCTCGATTGCGCGGTACGATGTGAGACGACTGCGACTGAAAGAGGAATACAAGAGACTCAAAGAGAGAGAAGCATGGCAGGCGAGACTCCTGCGGGAGAAAATGACCATCGAAGGTATCATCGAGGGCTCTCCCGTGCCGACCTTTGTTGTGGATAGGAACCATGAAATCATTCTGTGGAATCATGCCTGCACCGAACTCACGGGGTATACAGCTGAAGAGATGATCGGCACACACGATCATTACAAGCCGTTTTACGAGTCGAAGCGGCCTCTCCTGGCCGACCTGATAATCAACAGAGATGAACAGAGCATCAGCGCCTATTACCGCAGCAGCAAGCTCAGAGAATTCGGATCCATCCGGGGGGCATACCAGGCAGTCGAACATTTCAGAAATCTCAATGGCAAGGACCGCCATCTGCATTTCCTCGCAGCACCGATCCTCGATGAAAACGGAGAGATCGTCGCAGCCATAGAGACCTTTCTCGATGTGAGCAACGAGATAGAACTCACGAGAAGTCTCCAGGAGTATGCCGAGACCCTCCAGTCAGAGGTGGATGAGAACATCAGACTCCGGGAAGAGATGAAGGACCTTCTCAACTATCTCCAGAGCATCATCGAAAGTCTGCCCGATAAAATCTTCGACCTGGGCAGGGATGGCATCGTCAGGTATGTCAGCAGGCCGAGGGTTCAGGAATACGAAGACCATCGCCAGAAAGGAAGACACTTCACCGAACTCGTGGCACCGGAACACAGGGAGATCGTCCTGAAGAGATGGGAAGATGCACAGAAAGGGATTTTCACCCCCTACGAACTCGAGGTAATTACGAGAAAAGGGGAAAAAAGAGATCTTCTCATAACCCCCGCGCCTGTCAAGGGCACCGACAGGTTTCTGCTCGTTCAGCGAGATGTTACCGAGCTCAAGGAACTTGAAAAAAAGTATTACGAGAGCCAGAAGCTTGCCGCCATCGGCCAGCTGTCGGCAGGCATCGCCCATGAAGTGAGAAATCCCCTCTCTTCTATAAAAATGAGTTTGCAGATCCTGGAAAAACGCATGAGTCCCGAGGGAAACGACCTGAAACGGTTCAAGATTGCCCAGAGAGAGGTGGAGCACCTGGAAAAACTCGTCAACGATGTCCTCATCTATGCAAAACCCTCCGATCCTCAAAGAGAGCCTTCCGACATCGGCCTGATCATTGAACAGGCCCTTGCCCTGGTCGAAAAATCTCTCGGAGAAAAAACCATCGAGGTGCGCAAGAACTATCCCCAGGACATGGAAAGGATCTCTGTGGATCCATCGATGTTGATTCACGCATTGATCAATATCCTCCAGAACGCCATAGATGCCATGGCAGTCCAGGGGAAACTCGAGATCTCTGTCGCGGACGATGCACACTCCATGGTCATCGATATCTCAGACAATGGCTGCGGAATAGACGAAAGAGATCTTCCCCACCTGTTCAATCCCTTCTTTACCAAAAAGAGCTACGGAACAGGGCTTGGACTGACCCAGGTGAGCAAGATCATCGAACAACACGGGGGAAAGATCGTGGTGATCAGTTCTCAGGGAGTCGGCACACGGTTTGTAATCACGCTTCCCAGAGAGTCATCCACAGAGGTATAAAAGAATACAGGAGCATAAACCGATGAGAAGGGACCGTTGTAATGTCGAAGATACTCGTGATCGATGATGACACCTCTATTCGCGAGACCCTCGAACTCTATCTGACGGAAGAAGAATACGACGTGCACACTGCTTCCACGGGGACAGCGGGCCTCAACGAGTTCACCAAATGGTCTCCTGATGTCGTTATTCTCGACATCAGGCTTCCCGATGTAGACGGATTCAGGATACTCGAAGAGTTGAGGGAAGAGGATGAGCAGGTCAAAGTCATCATGATCACTGCCCACCATGACATGGAATCGACTATCAGGGCCATGAAAGACGGGGCCTTCGATTATATTCACAAGCCAATCGATGTCAACGAACTCGATATCGCCATCGAGAAGGCCCTCCATGCACTGGACATGGAGAAAAAGATCAAGGGGCTCCTGGTGGAGTCCTCGAGAAATTTCAAGGTGGGGGACATCATCGGTGAGGGTCATCAGATGAGTGAGATCTTCAAGACCATCGGGGTGGTGACACAGAGCAGGGCCCCGGTACTCATCCAGGGTGAGAGTGGAACGGGGAAAGAACTCATCGCCAAGGTGATCCACAACAACACCGATGCAAATGAACCCTTTATTGCCGTCAACTGTTCTGCCATTGTGGAGACGCTCCTCGAATCCGAGTTGTTCGGCCATGAGAAGGGATCCTTTACCGGGGCGATCAATCGAAAACCCGGAAAATTCGAGCTCGCACGGCACGGCACCGTCTTCCTCGATGAGATCAGCGAGATGTCTCTGAATCTCCAGGCCAAACTCCTGAGAGTTCTCCAGGAGAGGGAGTTCGAACGGGTGGGGGGCAAGGACCGAATCAAGGTAAACGCACGGGTCATTGCAGCGACCAACAAGGATCTACGGACAATGATAAAGGAACAGAAGTTCAGGGACGATCTCTATTACCGGCTCAATATCGTCACGATAAGCATACCGCCCCTAAGGGAACGCCGGGAGGATCTGAAGCCGCTGTTGAACTACCTCATCACCAAGATAAACATGGAGCTCCACAAGAACATCGTGGGGGTTTCCGACGAGATGATGGAAATTTTCCATCGGTACAATTGGCCGGGAAACATCAGGGAGTTGGAAAACCTTCTTGTCAGGGCAACAGTCGTTGCAAAAGGGCAGGTGCTCGTGAAGAGCGATTTCCCTGTCCTTCACGAGGACATCAGCTCTTCCTCTCCGGCAGAATCTGAACCTCCTCCTTGGCATGATGCCACGGGCAGAATTCTGACCCTCGAAGAAGTCGAGGAACTCCATATCAGAAGGACCCTGAGAGACACGAAGTTGAACAAGGGTGAACTCTGCGAGAAGCTGGGAATCTCACGGCCTACCTTTGAGAGAAAACTGGAGAAATACGGCATCATCTATGAGAGAGAATGATACCATTCTCCCGCACGCACGGAAACCATTACTCGTTTCATTGAATCACGCTACACAGTTCTCTTAAAATTCTCCGGGAAAACCCCTCGTCGTTTCTGCAACCATTGCATTCCAGGAAAACCCATTGAAGAGCGCGAAACACTCCACGGTATACCCCAGCGAAGAGACACTCCCTGATGATCCGGGCATATTGAACCCTGTCCCGCGATCGATACATGCGCTTGATAGAACACCAGGTTTCAGGGGAAATAGAGGGACCTGAGAAACACGCTCACACTGCCTGTCACGATCACAAAAAGGGGGTCCGTGGTTACCCCACGGACCCCCTTTTCCATGTGGATGTCAGAGATTAGTCTTCATCATCGTAGCGATGTGGTCTCATGGCCTCGGGGGGGACTTCTGCCTTGAGTGACCTGTTGATTCCACGCGCAAGTATCGCGGCAATACCGAAGAGAAGCACCATGGCAAAAATGATGATCAGGATGATTGTTGACAGCCACGCCTGTGTCTCTCGCTCGATCTTTTCAGAGGAGAGCCGTGCCAGTTCGTTGTACTTATCCACGTCAACTCCCAATCCCACCCATCCGAAGCCTCCGGGGCTTTGAAAGTCCTGTGAATTGAAAGGAACCGGGGCAAAGGCCAGAAACTTCGTGTGCCCTTCGAATGTGTAGGTTTTTATCCCGGATTTTCCCGATGATGCATCATGGGCAACCTCCGGCAGGACAGGATCGAGGAAGCCGAGTTCTTTGATGTTCAACACCTCTTCACCCCGCGCCACCATTTCTTCATGGTTCTCCGCGTTGAGAGCAGGCACAGGGGAACCATCTCTGTAGAGGCCCCGTATGTGGTAATCATTGGGGTGTGAGATCACGTATCCGGTGTGATCAACGAGATACGCATAGTTTCCCGTCGATGCATCTGCCTCGATGACGTACGCGGCCTCGGTTGGTATGATATTGTCTGTGAATTTTGCAAGGTGGCGTACATCGAGGGCAATACTGACCACCCCGGCAAATCCCTGCTTGTCGAACAGCGGTGTCGCCATTCGGATAATCCCTTCAAACCTCTTCCCTTCTTTAAACTCTTTCTTGTTGAGATACCACCCTGTTACAGGAGAGAAGTACACTTCTCCCTTGCTCAACCTCTTTGCCTGCAGGAAGTACTCCTCAGACTTGTAGGTTGTGTTGGAAGGATCACTCACGTCGAGGAGCTCCTCTTGAGGAACGATTTTTCCATGGGAGATCTTGATGATCTCCTGTCCCCTTCCGTCGATAAGAGACATTTCAATGTACAGAGGAATTTGTTCCCGCGCAATGCCATCGTCTTTTCTGACCCATAACGCCTGAGTCTTGGTTTGTACAAATTCCTTGTAGGTCTCCCGTGATGGAGGAAGAATGGTGGCAATCAAGATGTCCTTCTGACGTTCCCGGAGAAAATCAGCGATGGTTTGTGCAAGATCGACGGCACGAACACTGATTTCCATTTGCGATGACTTATCCAGATAGGCCACAGCGTCTGTCTTGGAGAGGAATCCAAGATGAAAAATACTGAACGCGATGAGGGAAGATATCAGTAATAAGGGGATTACCAACAGCAGAAAAAATAACCTCGCAACCGTTATAAACCGGTTTTCTTTTTTCGATTCAGGCATTTTTTCCCCCTTATGTTTTTGAAACAGTCTGTGTCCGATGTTGTGAGCCGTCGCCTATCCAAAAAGAAATGCCCTGTATGGATTAACATAGAGGAGAATGAGCGACACTACCAGAGAATAAATGGCTATCGATTCCGCCATGGCCATTCCGACCATCATGGTCATCATGATCTTCCCCTGGGCTGCTGGGTTCCTCCCTACCGCTTCGGAAGCACCAGCTGCAGCCGAACCGATTCCCGCGCCGGCACCGATACAACCCAGGCCGATGGCGAACCCTGCAGCAACCATGGCGCCCACTGAAAAAATGACCTTGATGAACGGGTCATGCGCCGGTATCACATCGACATCCGCAGCAAAGACACCTGGTGCAAACAAAGCCCCCAGAGCCACAAGAGCGAGTACCATGAAAAAAACTTTTTTTGTGTTGGGAAACATAGTGTTCTCCTTTCTTCTACACCGAATTTTTCACTTAGCTTGGTGATTGAATCCTCATTTCCCTCTTTGAAAAGCAATACACATGCCACAACGATGTTCCCGCTCGCAAAGGCCACCAACTGCACGGAATAACGACGGATATAGTTCTTGAAGCCCCGCAGAACCTTCCTGCATACAGGAGGCCTATTGAACGGAATGTTCAATCTGCGCAGGGCTTATTGAACAGAAAGTGACATCACTGAGGAATACACGATGGGGTGGTGTTCGCAGCGGCGAGTCTTTGTTTCAGAGAAGTGTACCTATGCTGTGTTTTGTTGTTCCTCACGGCTATGGCCAGGGCCTTCCTGCTGCCCACGATGACTGCAAGGGTTCTGCCCCTGGTGAGCGCCGTATACACCAGGTTTCTCTGGAGAAGGGCATAGTGTTGGGTGAGGAGCGGAATGATCACCGCAGGATACTCGGAGCCTTGGGCCTTGTGCACGGATACTGCGTAGGCGAGGATGATTTCGTCGAGATCCGGATATTCGTAGACCACGTCCCTTCCGTCAAACGTGATGATCACCTCCTGGTTTTCCTGGTCAATTCCGGTGATTCTCCCAATGTCTCCGTTGAACACGTCCTTGTCGTAGTTGTTCAGGACCTGCATCACCTTGTCCCTGACCCGGAATACCCTGCTGCCCCTGATCAGCTCTTTCCCCGAAGGATTGAGCGCCCGTTGAAGTTCCGAATTGAGGTTCGATGCCCCTACTGTCCCTTTGTGCATGGGGGTGAGAACCTGAATATCGTCAACGGGATCGATCCTGAACCGACGGGATATTCTCCTCTTCACGAGATCAAGAATGGTCTCGAGCACCTTCTCGGGATCTTCCTGTTCGATGAAATAGAAGTCTTCGAGCTTCTCACGAGAGGATTTCAGGGGGGGAATCGTGCCGCTGTTGATCCTGTGGGCATTGACAATGATCAGGCTTTCCTTGGCCTGACGGAAAATTTCATTGAGCTCGACTACCGGAACAGTTCCTGAAGCAATAATGTCCCTGAGGACATTTCCGGCCCCTACGGAGGGCAGCTGGTTCACGTCTCCCACCAGGATGAGCGTGGCCTGAACGGGAACGGCCTTCATCAGGTGGTGCATGAGAACGATGTCGATCATGGAGGCTTCATCAACAATCAGGAGATCGCACTCCATTGGGTTCTCCTCGTTCCTCTGGAACCCACCTTTTCTGATGCTGTATTCGAGCATGCGGTGAATCGTTTTGGCAGCGTCTCCCGTGGCCTCGCTCATGTTCTTTGCCGCTCTTCCGGTGGGTGCGGCGAGGAGCGTGGTACGCTTCAGGGTTGATACGATCGTGAGAATAGCGTTGATAATTGTGGTTTTCCCGGTTCCCGGCCCTCCGGTTATTACCATGACCTTGCTCTCAATGGCTGTTTTCACTGCCTCGGCCTGCTTTTCGGCCAGGGTGATGGAAAGCTTTCCCTGAACCCAATCCACAGCCTTCGACGAGTCGATCCTGCGTATGGATTTCGGGGCGTCTACGAGAGCTCTGATCCTGGTGGAAACCTCGTTTTCACAAAGATGGTACTTTGCCAGGTAGACGGCTTTCCTGCCGGCTCCTTCGCCGAGATCCTCGATCACTATCTTCTTCTGAGCCGCGATGGTGCTGAGAGCCGCGATGATGACATCTCTTCCGACACCCAGGGTTTCCCCGCACCTCTCGACGAGCAACTCCCGTGGATAGTAGACATGGCCTTCTTCAGATCGTTCGTGGAGAACATGGAGAATACCTGCCTCTGCCCTGACCTGAGAGTCTCGTGCAAATCCGAGATTCTCTGCGATGCGGTCGGCTGTCACAAAACCGATGCCGAAAATGTCCATGGCAAGCCTGTAGGGGTTCTCCTTTACGAGCTCTATGGAGCGGTTCCCGTACTGCTTGAAGATTTTCAGCGCATAGCTTGAACTCACACCATGGGCATGGAGAAACATCAGGACCTCCCGGAATTCTTTGTGTTCCTCCCACGCCTTTTTGATCATTCCGATTCTCTTCTCGCCAATGCCGCGGACTGTGGCGAGTCTTGCCGTGTCCTCATCGATGACCGCGAGGGTTTCTGTCCCGAACACCGTGATAATCCGCCTGGCCATGACAGGTCCGATCCCCTTGATGAGGCCGGAACCGAGATATTTCTCGATGCCGTACAGCGATGCAGGAACGATGGATTGGTACCGGGCAACCTTGAACTGCTTCCCGTACGTAGGATGGATGACCCATTCGCCCCGCATTTTGAGCACCTCACCGGGGATTGGCGCCAGAAGCTTTCCCACCACGTTCACGAGGTCTCTCTGACCGGAGACCCTCACCGAGGCTATGGTATAGCCGTTTTCTTCGTTCGTGTAGGTTACCCGCTCGATCTGCCCCTGGAGGTCAACCAGCATTGTTTTCTTTCCCTGTTTTCCTGTCTCGCCTGGCACCACGGGTCTTTGCGTCCTTTGTCGCTGCATGGCAGAAAAAAGAGAGCAGCGTGCTTTCCCTTTCCTGCCTTCTCTCCATAATTTTTTACCCCCAAACAGGGCTCAAAACAAGGGGAGAGGATAGCGAGCACTTGACTATTCGCGCCTTGGGAATGATTATTGGGACAGTGAGAATGGAGCAGGCCTTGAATGACTATGATGTTATCGTAATCGGAGCAGGGTTTGGAGGGCCCGTAGCTGCGAAGAAGTGCGCCGATGCAGGCCTGAAAACCCTGATGCTGGAGCGCTCTGAGCATGTCGGGGAAAAGGTGATCTCGGGGCTGACGATCCCGATATACGGATTCCTCTTCGGTCCTGCATTCATTCGCGACGGGAATCCCCCCATAGAAAGGCCTGTGGACGGCATCATCAACTATATCATAAAAGACATCGATACAGGCGACATAGAGATCGATGACACCTTAAAGATTCCGAAGCCCTTCTCTCCCGTTGTTGCCTTCGGATACAACGCGTACTGCGCACCCTTCTGTCAATGGGAGGCCCGCAAGGCCCTTGAGTCGGGCGTTGAACTCAGGACATCCACCGTGGTGACGGACGTCATTACGGGTGCATCCGGAGTAGAGGGAGTGATTACGGAAACAGGTGAACAGATCCGTTCGCGTATTGTCATCGATGCAGAGGGGTCACAGGGGCTCGTTGCAATAAAGGCCGGAGTGCGCAGGAAATACCCCCCGGAGGCGATATCACTGGCTGACATCTATGACTATGAAATGGAAAAGGACCGTCTGGACGAGATCTTTGGGTTCTCTCTGCGATTCTGCTGGGGCTGGGACGAACAGAACTGCGCACCACCGCTGGGATATGGAAACGGGCTTATGGTCTGGCCATACCGCGAGAGCATTCATTACATGCATGACCAGTGCCTCCGGATGGATGCTTCCCGCGTCCCCAACCTGAAGAAAAAGCTTGGTGAGTATCACGCAAACATCACGTCGAAACTGCCCTGGTGGAAGGAAGAGGTGGAGCCCCATGCCCGGCTCAGGGCACGCATGTGGGAGGGCTTCGAAATTTTTGTGGGCCTGGATGGAAACCTTCGGGCCATGCCGAATCATACCGACGGCATGATGCTGGTGGGTGACACAGCCGGCCTGGAAAGCACCGAACTCTGTGACGGGGTGCCCCAGGCGTGGATTTCTGCTGACCTTGCTGCTGATGTTGCCATCGAGGCACTCAAGGCGAATGACACGTCACGATCGTTCCTCTCGCGATACGACAAGAGGATACAGGGCCATCCCCTGCTCCAGTGGTCCATCTCAGGCAAAAACCGTTTCAACCTGAGGTATGCACAGCAGGAGCACAGTCTGGAAAAGCTGAGGAACTCTGTGCATAACGGCTGGGGCCTCGGGGTGCTCACACACGCCTCGACGCCTCTGGTGAAGACGCTCTGCAGGCATATCATCTCGAATCCCCTCGTCATCATGAAGTGGAGAAAGATGTTTTTCCGGTACTACTACAACTGGCACCACAACCGCTTCGATTATTCTGAAGCTCATCACGCGCCCCTTGCGAAAAATGCCGAGGAGAGAAAACGTGACAACCGATTCCGGAGAGGGTTCAGGTTTGGTCAGGCCTTCATCCTGGTGCTCTCCCCCCTCATCTGGTTCCTGGCCATCGTGCTGTTTCCCGTCGCGAAGATCCTGAATCCTGTCATGAAGCTATTGCTCCCCGTCATCGAACCGATCTACACCGGTGTCCTGAAGCTGTCTGCGCCATTGACGGAGCGTTTGAGTCGGTCAAAGGTGGAGCGCCTGGTGCGAACAGATCCTTCACTCTTCGAGGAGTAGCACGTGAGATGAAGACCAAACCGGTGCGCACATCACGGGACTTCCCAGGGGTCGAATGGGTCGAGGGCGACGGCAGCTTCATCTCGGTTGAAACCGACGCCTGCACAGGATGCGGAAATTGCGTGAAGGTGTGCCTTGCCGGGTGCTTCGAAATTGTGCAGGGAAAGGCCAGGATACGAAACCTGGATCTGTGCATGGAATGCGGATCGTGCTGGTATGTCTGTCCTGATGAGGCAATATCGTTCTCATGGCCCAAAGGAGGGACGGGGTTCAGGACCAGATGGGGATAACACCCCAGGATCAGCGGACAAAAGGGAATGGTTTTCTTCTTTTCTTCGATCCGATCGAGAAAGATCAAAAAAGAGAACCATCCCCTTTTAATCGGGATAGGGAAGCCCTCGCGGGCTTTCCCTCCCACACCACCCGGCATACGGGTCCGTACCAGGGCGGTTCGGTCTGGTTGAATAACTCAGTGAGCCGCTAAACACAGAAGTCCCTGTGT
>DSBG01000014.1 GCA_011046135.1 Deltaproteobacteria bacterium | reverse complement strand
TCAAGCATTCACTCAAGTGCATCTTCACGCTTCTGAAAATCGAAGACGATTTATCCCCCTTCATCGACTCAATAGATCAGGCCCTATGCGCTCATCTTAAGATTAAAGGGTGCGAAACTTGAGAAATAATTCAAATTGCTGTTGACGAAAGGGCTATTTTGTAATATATTTGGTTGGCTGACCAATTAATTGGCCGTTAATCCAGTTTTGGTTGATGTATTCACACAGATGTGAGGGGAATTACTGGTAATTGCCATGGTTTTAAAGGGATGTCTCCATACACACACGACGTGCTCGGATGGAAAGATGGCACCTCAAGCGGTGGCTGATGCCTATGAGGCCAGGGGGTATGATTTCATCGCGTTCACCGATCACGACTACCTCATGAAACCGGCGTGCGAGAATCTCTACAACAACGTGAAGTCTGATCTCATTATTTTCACCGGGATAGAGCTTACCGTGTTTTTCAAGGGATACCTCCATGTGAACAGAATTCACGGAGAGAAAGAGGAGCTCTACATCCTGAACCATCTCGGAGAATACGGCCTGCCTATAGAACAAGTCTTGGAGAGGATCGAAGCTGTTTCAGAAATGTATCCCCTCGATGCCGTTGAGATTACCTCCAAGGGGTTTCGTGACAGTGAATTCGAGATCCCGGAGATCGAGTATCCGAAGATCGCTTCCGATGATCTGCATGCCATTGTTGGTATAGGACGCGCCTGGATAGAGGTTGATGCACCAAAAAAAGACAGGGATTCGATCATTCGAGCGGTAAAGCACGGGGATTTCTGGAACTGTTTCCTATGAGTGGTCTCGTGGTGAAAGCCAAGGGATATGGCTTCGTCGGTGCGGGAGAAGGTTATTGGAGAAGCGGGAGAAATCGAGGAGTTGGCCGGAGGAACTGATTCATAAGAAATGAGAGTACTTCAACTTATTACTAAACAGGGGGGTATTAGAGAATGGGTAAGAGAGTCGCAATATGTGCCGTATCACAGATAAAGAATGACGGTGATTACTGGTATTTGCGCTTCCAGAACATGCTTCTTCCATGCCTGGAAGCGATCCTCGAACAGACCGGAGTGACGTTCGATCTGGACAAGGGCATTCGGGATATCATTACGTGTTCTGACGATGTGTACGATGCTCGCACGATCTCGAACAACGGGGTGACGGATGTAGTTGGCGCCCACCTCAGGGGAGAAGAAAAGATGGCGCAGGAAGCCATTAACGGCCTTGGATATGCCATGGCCAGCATCCTTTCTGGCCACGACGATGTGGTCCTTTTTATGGGCCACTGCAAGGAGACGCAGACCGAGAGCCGTTTGATGAACACCAACCTGGCCTTTGATCCGTTCTACTCCAGGCCCCTGGGTCTTGATTTCATCAATGCAAATGCATTTCAGGCGAGGGAATATCAGGACAAATCGGGACTCACTGATGAACACCTCGCAAAGATTGTGGTGCGATCAAGGGAAAACGCCAAGAAGAACCCCTATGCCCGTGAAAATGAACTGGTTACCGTACAAGACGTGATGAAGTCCTCGATGATCGCAGATCCGATACGGGAGCTTCATCTTTACCCCGTGACGGATTGGGCCTTCGGCATGCTCCTGTGCTGTGAGGAGCGGGCTTACGAGTTTACCGACAACCCTGTGTGGATCACCGGGTTCGGAAACTGCATGGACAGCTATTTTCTGGGAGACAGAGACCTCACGTCAAACTTTTCGCTGAAAAGAGCTGCCCAGAGGGCCTATGAGATGGCTGGCATCAAGGATCCGAAAAAGGATTTCGATGTTGTTGAACTCATGGATTCCTTCGCTTACCAACTCCCCCTGTGGGCAGAAGGAGTGGGGATTGTCGATGAGGGAAAAGGCGCTGAGTGGATCGATGGGAAAGGCGCCGATGATCAGAATGTGAACCTCTCGGGTGGAATGCTCAATGGAAACCCGATTATCTTGGGCGGCGTCGCGCGGGCTCTTGAATGCGTACTTCAGCTTCGAGGTGAGGCAGGAAAGAGTCAGGTAAAGGGTGCGAAGCGCGCCTTGGCGCATGGCTGCTACGGCGCCGCCGGCCAACATCAAGCAGTCGTTGTACTGGAAAAGTGAGGAGGCGCATATGGCACACAGAAAGAAGAACAGAAATGTCGGAATCATTGGCGTAGGCCAGACAAAACATTCCAGTCACCGTGAAGATGTCAACCAGCCGGAGATGATCCATGAAGCTGTTCGTGCCGCACTGGACGATTCGGGGCTTAAGCTGGAGGATATTGACTGCATAGTTCATGGCAACATGGAACTCTTCGAGATGGTGTTTATGCCGGATCTCTGGCACGTCCTGGGCACTGGAGCCTATGGGAAGAGCCAGTTCCGCATAACCACCGGGGGCACTGTCGGGGCGACGCTCTCCTGCGCCGCTGATAATCTTGTCGCATCCGGCATGTACGATGTCGTTCTGGCAATAGGGTTCGAAAAGCTCCAGGAAGGTCATACCACCGGCGGTATCACCAACATGGCAGACCCCCTGTGGTTCAGAAACCTGCAGACCGGAGCCCTCACAGGCTCGACGGCCTACAACATCATACGTGAGTTTGGCGAGGAGAGAGCCAAGAAGGCTTCAATGCTGTACCGCGTTATCATGGACAAGCATGCGATGCTGAATCCCTATGCCCATCGGGCTTTTGGACTGGAATTCGACCAGATGGATGACCTGATCAAAAATTCACCCAAGCTGGTCGGTGATCTCAAGCTCATCGAGATGTGCTCACAGTCTGACGGGGCATGTGCGGTAATCTACGCATCTGAAGAAAAGGCGAAGAAGCTCTCACAAAACCCTGTGTGGGTGCGCGATCATGTCACTGTTCACCGGGAAGAGACCTTCTGCATCTTTGGGTACGATGAAAAGTATCCCGTCACGATGACACACACCGAGGCGGCCAAGCGGCTCTTCGAACGCAACGGAATCACTGATCCGGTGGAGTACTTCGATGTCTTCGAGATGTACGACCCGGCTTCGTGGTGGGCCGTGGACTGGCTCAGGGATTTCTTCCTCCTCGAGGGAGACGAACACCTGAAGCTTGTCGAGAACAGGGAGATCATGATCGATGGAAAGATACCCATCAATCCTTCCGGCGGCGTTATCGCCTCGAACCCGATTGGTGCAACCGCCCTTCTGCGGGTGGCTGAGGCTGCTCTGCAGGTAAGGGGAGATGCAGGAGCCCATCAGATTCCAAGAGAGGTGAAACACGCACTCGCCTCTGGGTTTGGGGGCACTATGTGGACCGTGCTCACGATGCTGGAAAAAGAACTGAACTGGTAGGGGGGTGAACAATGGCCGAATATTTCGGAGTTAAAGTTGAAGACATATTTAATACGATGCAGGAACGTTTCAGGCCAGAGGGGGCTCAGGGAGTGGACGCCTCCTTCGGGTACGACATCACCGGTGAGGGGAAATGGAAGCTCACGGTCAAAGACGGACAGATGAACATTGAGGAAACAGAAGACCTGAGTGACTGCGTCGTCGTTACCATAACAGATGGTGAAACCTTTGTGGGTGTGAATATCGGCAAGGTGGACGGGATGAGCGCCTTCAGTTCCGGCAAGTTCAAGGCCGAGGGCGATCTCGGAGCACTGGGAAAGACTGCGAAAATGTTTCGCAAGTATGCGCCAGCCAAGAAAGAGATGTCCATTCGAGACTACCTCATCGACATGTTCGGCACGGTTGTCGAGCGGTTCAAACCTGAAGCAGCCAAGGGGATGGACATCAAATTTGCCTTTGATCTCGGGGGTGAGTATGGCGGTCAATGGACCGTCATCATCAAAGACGATACCTGCCAGGTCATAGAAAAAATCGAGGGAAAACCCACCATCAAACTCGAGTTCATGGACGCGAAGGACTACGTGGATTTCAGCCTCGGAAAGATCGATGCGCAGAGCCTGCTCGCTGCAGGCAGGGCAGCAGTTCAGGGTGAAATCAATCTGGCCTTGAAGTGGGGTGAATTCTTCGAAAAATATCTAGATCCCATGGCTTCAGGTGAAAAGGAGCAGGAACTCCTGGTGCTTAAGAAAACGATCTCCGTGGGACAGCGTTTTGCAACGGGACCGGTGATGGGGAAGTTCTTGAATGCATTGAAGGACAAAAAGATTCTGGGAACCAAATGTCCTGAGTGCGGAAGGATCATGCTACCGGCACGTGAAATATGTTCAGAATGCAGGGTGAGGTTTTCTGAGTGGGTCGAGGTCGGACCAAAGGGTCAGGTGCGGTATATGGACTACGTGTACTACGCCAGCCCAGATCCGCTGACCGGCGAGACCAGGGATACTCCATACGGAATGATCAGCGTGCTGCTCGACGGCTGTAAGGGGAACGACACCTTTGCCCATATCGTCAGGAACGATCAGATCGATCGGATCGAGTTTGGCTGGAACGAGATGGCAGGAACAAGGGTGCGTCCTGTGTGGAATGAAAAGAGGACCGGAAGCATCTTTGATATCAAGTATTTTGAGATAGATGAATAGGGAGAAGAGCCATGATGCAAGAATTCGATAAGAACGATTGCTTTACCTTAAACGGGAAACTTGCCCTGCCGTATTCATATTTTGCGGGCAGAGTAGGGAGCACGTTTATCACAACGATTCGTGACCAGAAAAAAATTATGGGCGTCAGGTGTGACACCTGCAACAAGGTGTTCATTCCCCCTCGTCAAACCTGCGAGAGGTGTTTTTCGGATATCAGGGAAAACTGGGTGGATTTGGAAAACACCGGTATCGTTACGAATTTTACCGTTGTGCGGTACGATGACAAGCATCTTCCCCGTAAGGCTCCCTTTGTCCTGGCACTGATAAAGCTCGATGGGGCGGACACCCCCTTTGTTCATATTCTCGACGGTATCGAGCCTGAGAAGGTTGAGGTGGGAATGAAGGTTGAGGCGGTTTTCGCCAAAGAGACGACGAACACCATCCTCGACATCGATCATTTCGCACCGGTCACGGAGCGGGTCAGGGTTATTGAACCGTCGGCCCCGGTTGCGAAGCAGGAAAAGAAGGAACTCTCGAAGGATGAAAGAGATCAGTTAGAAAGGAGGAAGGCCATGTCCCATAAGGTAATTATTACGGCAGCACTCTCAGGGGCTGCCACCATGAAGAACCAGAATCCCAATGTTCCCTACACACCCAAGGAGTTCGCCGAAGAGGCAGCCAAGTGCTACAAGGCCGGCGCAGCCATGGTGCACGTGCATGCCCGCGAGGAGAGCGGCATGGCCACGCACGAACACGACAAGATCAAAGCTACGCATGACGCCATCAAAGACAAGACCCCCGAGCTGATCGTGAATCTGAGTTCTGCGGTCGGGATGGGGAAGACCCCTGAACAGCGAATAAGCCAGATCATTCATGTCAAACCTGAAATGGCCTCGCTCAATACGAACACCATGAACTTCAGCATCGTGGAAAGGAAGACGGGGAAGATTTTCCTTGACTATGTTTTTGAGAACACCTTCACCATGCTCCAGGATTTCGGCAGGGCCATGGAAGAGAACGGAGTCAAGCCAGAAATTGAATGCTATGACATGGGCGGACTTGACAACACGCTCATCATCATGAAGCAGGGCTTTTTCACTTTCCCCATCAACTTTAACTTCGTTTGGGGCGTTGCCGGGGGACAGTCCTTCAGGCCCGATGCCTTTATCGCGATGAAGAATGCCCTGCCGCCCAATGCCAACTACACAACCTGCGGGGTCGGTACCGACGAGTTCCCGTGCATCACCCTGTCATGTATGCTGGGAGGCCACATGCGGGTCGGGCTCGAAGACAATATCAGGACCCCCAAGGGTGATCTCGCAAAGGGAAGTTTCGAGCTGGTTGAGTGGGCCGTGAGAATTGCAGAGATCTTCGGCAGGGAACCGGCAACACCGGATGAGGCCCGTGAAATTATGGGCATCGTGAAGAGGTAGAGGAAATATTCTGTGGAGAAGGTACATTATAACATCGACGAACGGGGGATTGCCGTTCTCAAGATCAACAATTCCCCCATGAACGCGCTCGATGAACAGGCGATGGTTCAGTTGGAGGAGAGCCTCCATACCATTGCTTCGGATGAGAACGTACGGGTGGTCGTGTTCACCGGCGAAGGAGCGAACTTCATTGTTGGTGCTGATATCAACCGTGTCAGCGAGGTCTCTACGGTAGCTGAGGGAATCGAGGCCACCTCGAAGGCTCACGAGATTCTAAACCTCATCGAGAACTCGAGAAAACCATTCATTGCGGCTATCAACGGTCTGTGTCTCGGTGGTGGGACAGAGATCGCCCTGGCATGCCACATGAGGATTGCGGGAGATCAGGCCCAGATGGGTTTGCCTGAGATCATGCTGGGGATCATGCCCGGATTTGGAGGTACTCAGCGCAGCGCCAGGGTGCTCGGTACTGCGAAGGCCCTCGAAATCATGCTCACGGGTAAATTTATTGACATGGTTGAGGCCGAGAAGATCGGCCTCGTCAACCGTGTTGTTCCCCACGCAGAGGTGCTCACTGAAGCGATGAAGTTGGCAAAGAGCATAGCATCAAAGGGACAGCTGGCAGTCAGGGCTATTGTGGAAGCAGTCATCGATGGCGTGAAACTACCCATGAAGGAGGGACTCGAACTTGAGAGTAGGCTCTTTGGAAAGCTGGCCGAGAGTGAGGACAAGCGGGAGGGCATACGCGCGTTTATGGAAAAACGCAAACCGGTATTCAAGGGGAGATGAAACGGGCAAGCGGTCCTTGTTTGGTGAGTCGCGTCAGGAGATGCGTGCAAGGATTAGAAAAAAGAGGGAATCAGCTCTTAATCAATAACATGTCAAAGGGAGTGATGGGATGTCTACCACGCTGAAGGAAAACATCGAGCAAAAAGAGAACGCGTTGATATCAGGGCAGAATGATTTGTTCACAAATCCCGATGCTGATGCCGCCAGGCAGTTTTTCAGGACAAAGTCTCGGGCACTCAAGCCGAAACTGTCCACTGTACAGGAGGTCGTGAAGACCATGCTCAATGATGGCGACTACATCGCCATCGGTGGGTTCGGCGCGAACAGGATCCCTACTGCGATCATTCACGAGATCGTGCGGCAGGGAAAAAAGCGCCTGGGTTTTGCTGGGCATACCTCCACCCATGATTTCCAGATCCTTTGTGCTGGAGAATGCTTTGACAGGTGTGATGTCGCCTATATCATAGGCCTTGAAGCGAGAGGCCTCTCACCCAATGCGCGGCGGTACATCGAAAGCGGCAAGGTGAAGCTCACCGAATGGACAAACGCCACGCTTTCCTGGCGTCTGAAGGCTGCTGCCATGGGTCTCTCGTTTCTCCCAGCGAGAAATATCCTGGGGACAAACACCTTTCAGTACAGCGCCGCTAAAGAAATACTCTGCCCGTTTACCGGACAGAAGTATGCTGCGTTTCCAGCCCTATTTCCCGACTTTGCAGCGATCCACGTTCACGAGTGTGATGTCTACGGAAATGCGCATGTCTACGGTGCCTCTGTTTCCGATCAGGACCTGGCAAAGGCCTCGAAGCGTGTCGTGCTCACAACCGAGCGGCTTATCTCAACGGAAAAGATCCGACAGAACCCCGAAGCTACGTTTATCCCTTTCTGGTGTGTCGATGCCGTCATCGAAGTGCCCTACGGGAGCTATCCCGGCAATATGCCCTATGAGTACTTCTCCGACGAAGAGCACCTGAGGGAGTGGCTCAAGGTTGAAAAGGATCCCGAGGAACTCAAGAAGTTCATCGATCGGCAGATATTGGGAACAAAGGATTTCTATGAATATCTTGAGCTCAACGGCGGGATCGAGAAGATGAAAAAGCTCAGGGCCGCAGAACTCCTGATTCCAGGCAGGTAACGCTCCTGAGAGATCACGCTGATTGAATGGGTAGTTCCCATCAAGGCGCATGAAGAGAATACACCTCATGGGATGACGAAAAATGAGAGCCATGGGCAATAAAGAGAGAGGGTACTGAATATGAAAAAAGTAGGGGGTGGTTGAATGGCTGATTATAATCCTCTAGAACTTATGATATGTGTTGCAGCGAGGAACCTTGAGGATGGATCCACGGTTGTTGTGGGTACAGGAGCACCGTGTGCTGCCGCGATGCTTGCTCAAAAGACCCACTCGCCGAACATGTGTATCTTATTTGAGGCGGGAGGCGTGGCACCGATTCTGCCTTCCATGCCCATATCAGTGGGAGATTCCCGTACGTTTCACAAGGCACTCATGGCGAGTTCCATGCCCGAGATCATGGAAACGTGCCAGCGCGGAATGGTTGATTACACATTCCTCGGGGGTGCCCAGATCGATATGTATGGAAACATCAACTCCACAATGATCGGAAAGGACCACGCACGACCCACGGTGAGATTCCCCGGATCCGGTGGTGCCAACGATCTCGCATCGTTGTGCTGGCGCACCATGATGATGACGGTGCAAGATGCGAAGCGCTTCACGAACAACATCGACTTCATCACGTCCCCGGGATATCTTCAGGGGGGGACATCCCGGTATGATGCCGGACTTCCGAAGGGATCAGGCCCCTACAGGATCATCACCAATATGGCCATAATGGGGTTTGATGATGAGTCAAAGAAGATGAAGGTTCTTTCCATCAATCCTGGATACTCGAGGGAGGATGTCCAGGACAACTGTGGGTTCGAGCTCATGTGGGCACCGAGGATAACGGAAACAGATCCGCCCCATGCTGATGAGCTTCGGATACTGAGAGAGGAAGTCGATCCCCACAGATACATTATCGGGAGGTAATGAAATGAGTGATATTTTTCAAAATGTAGAACCCATGGTCCACGAGAGCAGGATCAGTGTTCCCTACCACTGGTGGGCCGGAGACACGGCAAGCAGGTTCTTCATCGATCTGAGGGACAGTCAGAAAATCATGGGTACACGCTGTTCGAAATGCAGTAAGACGTATGTGCCGCCACGGAAAACATGTCCCACCTGCTTTACTCCCAACGACGAATGGAGAGAGGTAGCATCCCAGGGAACGCTCATCTCCTATACCGTGGTTCGAAGGCACCAGGCATCCCTTCCAAAGAAGCCCCCAATCATCTACGGTCTCATTCAACTGGAGGGAGCGGACACTGCAGTCCTGCACATCATCGATGAACTCAAGCCCGAAGATGTTAAAATCGGCATGAAAGTGCAGGCGAAGTTTTCCAGCCAGCGGAAGGGAACCATGTTTGATATCGAGTACTTCCGGCCAGTACACTAGGAGACTGCTATGGACAGAGCTGCAATTATCGGCGTGGGAATGACCAAAATCGAGGCGAACAAAGTTCGCGAGACCTTTGCGGATATGGCTTGGGAGGCCGTGAACAAGGCCCTTGCCGATGCGGGTATGAACATCGGCGACATCGACAACGTCATCACGACCTCCAACGATTTCTGGGATGGACGGACGATCTCCTGCATGGCAGTCGGTGATGCGAGCGGGGTGAAGTACAAGAATGTTTCCTGCGTAGAGGGCGACGGAACGTTCGGGGCCTTCTATGGTCTTTCCCGCACGCTGTCAGGCTCCTACGGAACAACCCTTGTCACGGCACACAGCAAAGGGTCCGAGAGCGTATCGAGTCTCATCACCAATGCGTCATTCGATCCCATCTACGACAGGGCATTCGGAATGGACATGGTAAGCTCCGCCGCCATGCAGGCCAATGCATATCTGCATAGAACCAAAACCACCGCTGAACAGATGGCCCTGGTGTCGGTGAAAAACCACGGGAATGCACTTCTCAATCCCTATGCACAGCTTCCCATGAAGCTTACTGTGGACGATGTTTTGCAGTCCGAAATGATTGCCGACCCCCTGCACAAGCTGGATTGTTCTCCAGTCTCCGATGGGTGCTGCGCGATCATCATCGCAAATGAAGAACGGGCGACTCGGTATGCGGGGAACCCTGTGTGGATCAAGGGCGTATCCTTCTGTTCGGATTCTTTTTTTCTCGGTGACCGAGATCTCTCCAGGGCCCCTTCGCTTTCTGAAGCTGCGAAGAAGGCCTATCAGATGGCTGGCATCAGCAACCCTGCCATGGAGATCAGCCTTGCAGAGGTCTATGATGCATTCACCCACCAGGAACTCATGTGGATCGAAGCCCTCGGATTAGCCGGGGACGGAGAGGCGGCAAAGGAACTGGAGAAAGGCTCCTACACGATCAAGGGAAGCCTGCCGGTAAACCCATCTGGAGGACTGCTTTCAGGACATCCGGTAATAGCCGCAGGACTCATACGAATTGCAGAAGCGGTCAAGCAGATACGAGGGAATGCCGGAGACTATCAGGTAGATGGTGTTCGCCTTGCGCTTGCTCAAGGAGTGAACGGACTGTGCGGACAGTCACACTGCGTGTGGATCCTTGGAAAGGACAAGTAGGAGGAGGCCATGGGGAAGAAGAGAGTAGCCATAGTCGGGACAGGTCAGACATTTCACAAGAGCCACAGGCCTGATGTGAATGGTCAGGAACTGATCAATGAGGCGGTACAACGTGCCCTGCTCGATGCAGACATGACGATTCAGGACATCGACGCAGTAGTGATAGGAAACATGGATCACTTCGAGGGAATAAACTACGTGGACTGCTGGAGCGTCGACGGTTCCGGCGGCGTGATGAGGCCGATCATCAAGCTCACCACGGGGGGGACAACGGGAAGTACACTTGCCATCGGCGGTTACCACATGATTGCGTCGGGAATGTTCGAAAAGGTGCTTGTCATCGGGTGGGAAAAGAACTCCGAGTCGGATACCACAGGAGCCATCACCACCGCCTTTGATCCCGTGTGGGACAGGCTCGTTTTTGCCGGTGCCATATCAGGCCTTGCGGCCGAAGCCCAGAGCTACATGGCAAAATACGGTGCGACGGATAAAGATGGTGCCAGAGTTTCAGTCCGCGATCGGAAACATGCGTGCAACAATCCCCACGCACAGCTGCGCAAGGAAGTAACCATTGAAGAAGTGCTCGCCTCCCCAATGCTCGCCGATCCCATCCATCTTTTGGATGTGTGTCCTCGCACCGACGGGGCATGTGCAGTGATCATGGCCTGTGAGGGGGTTGCAGAGAGGATAGCTCCTCAACCTGATTGGATATGGGCAACTGCGAACAGACATACATACAGTTATCTCAACGATGCTACCTATGGAGAGTTGGACAGCATGGCCGATGCTTCAAAAGAACTGTTTTCCAAAGCAGGAATCAAGGACCCGAGAAAGGAGTTGGACGTCATCGAAATGTATCAACCCTATTCCTTTGCGGGAATTATTTGGATCGAAGACATGGGAATAGCTCCTCGTGGAAAAGGTGCTGAATACATCTGGAGCGGAGCAACGGACATGGGAGGAGAACTTCCCATAAATCCCTCGGGAGGGGTTATCGCCTGTAACCCGATTGGTGCAACCGGCCTCATCCGATGCGCAGAAGCTGCTCTGCAGGTGATGGGCAAGGCCGAGGAACGGCAGGTTCCTGACGTGAGTTTAGCATTGAGCACGGGATTCGGCGGATGCTTCTGGACCGACACGATTCTTCATGGGAAAAACAAGCCCGCATTTTAGGAGGATGAAATGGCCGAGATGGAACATATAGTTATAGAATCCGGAGAGAAGGAACAGCCCTTTCATTATGCAGTCGGTATGTATGGAAGCAAGTTCTTCAAGGAGTTGAAGGAACGGAGGGTTTTTCTCGGTATCAAGTGCCCCACGTGTAAGAAGGTCTATGTCCACCCTCGGAAGGTCTGCGGGGAGTGTTACGCGGAGATGACGGAGTTCGTCGAGGTTGGGCCAAAGGGAAAAATCGGAACCTTTACCATCCTCAGGTATGCCTTTATCGACCCGGAGACAGGCGAGCAGAAACCGGTGCCCTATGGATACGGGTTCATTCAGCTTGATGGTGCAGATACCCTCTTTCAGCACTACATCAGTATAGACGATGAGAGCAAGGTCAAGATCGGTGCTCGGGTTGAACCGGTATTCTCCGAGGAACACAAGGGGACGATCAAGGATATCCTGTATTTTCGAGTTGTCGACTGACATCATAGTCGTCCAGGTCTCGGTTGTGCCCCGATCGTTTTGGGCACGAGAGGAACAGCTTTCGGTGCGAGAGCGAGCGAGAAGAAACAATCATGAGAGAAACTCGGGGAGCGATCCATTAAGCAGGTGAGAATACATCCTCAGGCCCGAATCATGGTGAAGGAACAAGCATGCGGTGCTCTACTCGTCACTGGTCCAGAGAAGATTCGGTGCGGCTACGGAAACGGAGATTGCCTCCTTATCGATCTGAAGAATGCGTTCTTCGCGTTATCAGACAGCGCTGAACGCTATTCAAGGGCATCACGTGATATTCTCGAGAGGCTCTGTGATGTGGTGAAAGAACGAGGGGTTCCTCAGCAGAACGATGAGTGGCTTCACGTAGTAAACAGTGTGTTCGCAGCACAAAAGTATCAGCACAAAGCCACCTTCAGCCTGGCTGCGATTCGACAGACCGGTGTCGGCTCATCTATCTGCATCATCAATGGTGGGGACAGCGAAGTTGCCATTGTGAACAAGACAACGAGACGGGTGGAATATCGGACAGAGCCGAACATGAACTTTGCAGGCAGATCAAAAGGAATTTCCGGGGTAATGGAGGTGAGTCTTCAGGGAGATCACTATCGTCTTGTGATGGCATCCGACGGACTCGCTGATATAGCGCGATTTTGTGGAGAACAGGTGACCGACCTCGTGGAGTCGTTTCTTTCCCATGGCCCTGTGCACGAGATACCTGAAAAGTTGAGAGATCTCATTATCTCAGCGGTTTCACAAGGGATTGCGGGGAACTATGATGATATCGGGGTCATCGTGATCGACCCGGAAGCCTTGAAACGAAACACGGATGTACAACTTGTGATGGGGGGAACGAACCCGAGTGAAGAGGATGCCTATCAGAAAGACATCCGTTCATCTCACCTCGATGGGGGATGGATCTCCATGGAGAGTCTCCCTGAGAATGCACACTATGTAGCCAAGTGTGGCATACGAGTACGATGATTTTTTTCTGACATCATTGGTTGGATGACCAACAAACCTCATGAATAGAAGGCATAAAAAAGAAATGGAAGAAAGAAAAACGAACGATATCAGCGAGATGAGAAGATCTCAGCTGGTGAAAGCCGCATACCGTGTGGTAAGCAGGAAGGGATACTACAATTTCACGATCAAGGATATCGCCAAGGAGTCAGGCTTATCATCGGGGCTTGTCCACTACTACTTCAAGGACAAGCAGGATCTTCTCCTCAATCTGCTCAAAGAAATCAACATCAATATCAAATCCTATCTGAACAACGAGTTGGTGAAGACGCAGAATCCTCTCAACAAGTTGATTGCGTACATTGATCAGGCATTCAGCCTAGCAGAGAAAGAGGAAGAATACTTCTATGTGCTCATAGATTTCTGGACACAGGCAAAACACAATCCCCGTATGCGACAGGCAAACAGCAGGCTTTTGAAGAGTTACCGCGATGAGTGCGCAGCTATCCTGGAGGAGGGAATATCCATAGGAATGTTCAGGGAGATGGATGTTGCATTCACTTCCACGGCTATTGTTTCAGCCATACAGGGCACCATTGTCCAGTATATTCTAGATAATGATGCCTTCAATTATGAGACCTATACCACGAAGATCAAGGAATATATAACGTCGTTAATCATGAAGGAAAAGAACAGCGAAAAGGAGGGTGTATGGAGTTCGGTTTCAATGAAGAACAAATAATGTTTCGGGATTCTGTGTATAAGTATGCGAAAAACGAGATCGTTCCTATGTGTGAAGAGGCGGACCTGAAGGCTGAATTCAGCTTTGAGATTTGGAAGAAGTTGGGTGATATGGGGCTGCTCGGGTTGCCGTTTCCTGAGGAATACGGCGGGTCGGGAGCCGATGTGGTTACCTGTTGCATCGCCGGAGAGGCCCTTGGGCATGCTGGGGTCGACAGTGGGCATTTACTGGCGCTGGGCGCTCACACCTATCTCTGCACCGACACGCTTTTCAAGCACGGGAACGAGGAACAGCGCAAGAAGTACGTGCCCAAGCTCGCTTCGGGAGAGTGGATAGGGTGCATGGGACTGACAGAACCCGGCGCCGGTTCCGATGCCGCATCCATTCAGACCACTGCCGTAAAGAAGGGAGATAGGTGGATTCTCAACGGATCCAAGACCTTCATTACCAATGCCCCTGTCGCGGATGTCTGCGTGGTGTACGCCACGGTGGACAAAGCCCTCAAGCACAATGGCATTACTGCGTTTATCGTTGAAAAGGGATTTAAGGGATATTCGACGGGGAACCCGTTCCACAAGATGGGAGTGAGGGCCTCGTCGACATCGGAAGTTTTCCTGGAGGATTGTGAAGTTCCTGAGGAAAATCTCCTGGGCGAGGTGGGTCACGGATTTTCCTACACCCATGAGACGCTTTCCTGGGACAGGAGCTCTCTCCTCGCTCCGTTTGTCGGCGGCATGATGTTCATGATTGAGCAGTGCGCGCGCTATGCAACGGACCGCTTCCAGTTCAACAAACCCATAAAAGCCTTCCAGGCCATACAGCACAAGATAGCAGACCTCAGGGTTACCCTGGAGGCTTCCCGACTCGCAGTATACAGGGTGGCCTATGATAAGGATGCAGGATTGCCCCTTGATCACATGCACCTTTCCATTGCCAAGGCCTTCGTGGGAGACTGGGGTTTCAAGGCTGCCTCTGAGGCCGTCCAGCTCTTCGGCGGTTATGGGTATATCCATGAGTATCCTGTCGAACGGCTGCTGCGCGATGCAAAACTCGGGCAGATCGGCGGTGGAACCTCCGAGATTCAGAGGTTTATCATTTCACGCATCATGGGCATGATGTAGGTCTTGAAAGGAGAACAACGTATGAATTTTAGTTTGAGCGATGATCAGAGATCAATACAAGATACGTTTAAAAATTTCTGCAAGAAGGAACTTGCTCCCAGGGCGACCATGCTCGATCAGGCCTCTGAGGATGAAGTCAAGGTGCTGATAAAAGAGAACATCAAAAAGCTCGCTTCAATCGGGTATCTGGGTATGGGTCACGAGGAACGCTATGGCGGCACAAGCGTGGATCTGATAGCTCAGATGGTCGCAGGAGAGGAGGTTGCAAAGGCCTGCGCATCGACCTTCCTTTCTGCAGGCGCAAGCAGTGGTCTCTTCGGGGTGCCGCTGAAACTTTTCGGTAGCGAGGAGCAGAAGGAGAAGTTTCTTCCCGGGATTATCAGCGGTGATCTCATCGGCTCCTTTGGACTGACTGAGCCGGAGGCTGGATCCGATGCGGCGGCAATCAAGACCACCGCCGTAAAGAACGGGGGCACGTGGGTGATCAATGGGTCAAAGACCTTTATAACCAATGCGACCATAGCTGACGTCTGCTTGATCATGGCATACAACGATAAAGAGGCTGGTCCTGGTTCCGGCGTTACAGCCTTTCTGGTTGAGAAGGATGCACCAGGGTTCATCGTAGGAAAATCCTTCGATAAATTGGGTTTTCGTGGATCCCCGACTGCCGAGATCTTTCTTGAAGACTGCACGGTTCCCGAGAGTGCGGTGCTGGGGGAGGTCGGCAGGGGGTTCATTCAGGCGATGCAGACCCTCGAATACGGCAGGATCGGAATGGCAACGGTCTCCCTGGGCATCGCAGTAGCCTGTATGGAGCAGGCCAATGCGTATTCCAAGGAACGGAAAACGTTTGGGAAGCCCATCAACCGGTATCAGGAGATTTCCTTCCAGTTGGCGGATATGATGATCATGACGGATATATCTCGTATGCTGATACTGAAAGCAGCCTGGGCGAAACAGATTCAAGACCCCGAATCTGCTGTACTGGCCTCCTGCGCAAAGCTCTTTGCCAGCGAAGCGGCGACGAAGATTGCAAGCATGGCCCTGCAGGTGCATGGTGGGTATGGGTACATCAAGGAGTTTCCGGTTGAACGCCTCTACCGTGATGCAAAGCTTGGTGAAATCGGCGAAGGAACATCGGAAATCCAGAGGGTGCTCATTGCAAAGAGTATTCTGAGCAGGTTCAAATAACCGGGCAGGGGGTGTATATGTCGATAGATAAGAAGTTTATTGGCAAGACATGGCCGGCACAGAGTTATGATGTGTGTAAAGAGAAAATCAAGGAGTATGCTAAGGCGATCAAGAACCCAGATCCGCACTATGTGGACGAGGAGTTTGCAGAGAAAAGTGCGTATGGAACCATCATCGCTCCCCCTACATTTTCTGTGGTCTTCGGAGCTCACCTCATAGAGCCGATATTCTTCGACAACGAATTGAATCTGAATCTCGCCATGCTTGTTCACGGAGAGCAGGAATTCGAGTTCTACGAGGTGGTGAAGGCAGGCGATACCGTGACAACAACAGCACGGATAAGCCACATTGAAAACAAGGAGAAGCTGGACGTGATTACCATTGAACTGCTGTCGAAGAACCAGCAAGGCAGGGATGTCTGCAAGGGCATCTATACCTTTGTCGTGAGGAAGTAGCCATGGGAGAGAAAACAATTCAGAAAGGAACAACGTTCAGCGCACAGGAGACTGTGGACAAATATCGGGCCATCTACTACGCTGGCGCATCTGGTGACTTCAATCCCATACACATTGACCCCGAGTTCGGGAAAATGGTGGGGCTTGGTGGCGTGATACTCCATGGGCTCTGTGCAGCAGGCTTCGTTGTCAAAACGATTACAGACTGGTTGGGAGACCCCGGAAAACTGAAAAGATTCAAGTGCAGGTTTGCCTCCCCTGTCCACCTCGATGATGTGATTACAACAACCGGCGAAGTGATTGAAGTGAAAGAGAATAGAGCGAACATCGTTCTCAAGGTTTCCAACCAGAACGGTATCGATGTCGAGACGAATGTGTCAGCAGAAGTTGAAGTCTAGCTGAAATCAGCTCGTTGGAACGAGGGTGTGCTGCAGTGGTGTCCGGGAGATCGAAAAAAGGAACCTGCTGCGACACATTCAGGCAGAAACAGTGTTATCGTAGTATACTGCCCTGTGCATGTGAAGAGCTACGCTGTCGGGCAGGGCAGATTCTTAGGAGTTACGAGCGGGAACAGTGAAAGGATTCACGGTTCCCGCCGGTTCTCTACGCGGCGGTTTATCGCTCTGGCGTTGCGGACCAAAGGGGCTCGATGGGATGTTCGCGGCGCGGAGCTTTTTTCGCTTGCCGGAGGACGGTGCGTGTGGGAATACTACCAACCAGAGCGCATTGTATCATCCGGATTCTATCCTGAAGGAGGTGCGTCATGGGGCTTCTTGACTACGGACCAGGAAAATCTTTCGTCAAATGGTCTGTATGGCTTTCCTGGCCCATCATTGCAGCAGGGAAACGCCTGAGTAATGTTCCTGTCCTGAAATGGCTCATCGGTCCTTTTTTCATGCGACCTTACAACGAGGTCACTGCCGTGCCGATCGATGTCACGGTCGAGAGCCCCGACAGTGCGGTTGTGCCCATTCGGATCGTGGAACGGCTCGTTACTGATGTGGAAGAGAAATTTATCATAGGAGAGTGCATCTGTCGTTCCCACAACAAAGTTGCTACGCCTCCAATGGATATCGGATGCATGGCCCTGGGCCCTGCGGCTCGGCGGATACATCCGAGCCATGGCCGCATGGTATCCACCGAGGAAGCGATCCATCATGTGCGTCGCGCAGCTCAGGCCGGACTCATTGCAACCGTTGCCCACGCGTGGATCGATCCCGTCGCCTTCGGGACCCGCTTTCGAGACCTCATGTTCATCTGTTTCTGCGATGATACAAACTGTATCTATCGCACGTATATGAAAAACCGCGGCCCAACTCTTGACGGCGTTTACAAACGCCTCCCTGGAATCTCTCTGGCTGTTGACAGGGAAAAATGCGACGGGTGCGGGCAGTGTGTGGACAGGTGCTTTCTTGCCGCAATCTCACTGGAAAACGGCATTGCGGTCATCGGAGAATCCTGTGCAGGGTGCGCCCGCTGCTCCATGCTCTGTCCACAGAATGCCATCTTCGTAGCTGCTGAAGACGAAGACGCTCTCTACGCGCAGCTCATTACGCGCATACAAGAAGTCTCCGAACTTCCCGTTCGAACATCCTGAGGAACCCGGGTCAGCGGCACAGTAGCGCTGCTTCCCGGTCGTAATCCCTAGAGTTGGTTCGTCGCTCAGGCAGGAACGATTACGAAAGGAGGCGGATGGAGCGCTGTCCACTGGACGAGGTCTCCGCATGCACTCCTTTGTAGTAAGCGCCAAATAAACCCCACCTTGACAAGTTCAGGAGATTTTACTGTTCAATAACGAGGTCCGACGGTTTTAGGTATTGAGGCAGCAGGGCTTTGTACTCTTCTTCAGTGCAGGCATGAGG
>DSBG01000107.1 GCA_011046135.1 Deltaproteobacteria bacterium | reverse complement strand
GGTTTCTCCCTGTGAGAGAATGCGGCTGACTGCCCCCTCGCGCTTGAGCTTCGCAATGACCTCTCTCACCCGTGACTCGGAGAGTCCTGTGCGTGTAGAAAGTTCAGATACTGATCCCGGCATGGCCTGTGCGAGTCTTCGGCTGTCCCCATCCTCGAAGAGGATGGAGAGGATCCTGCCCAAGGTCTCTGATTCCGGGAACCCCAGTTTCATGGCGTAGTTCTGAAGCTCGGAAGGAACTGGCACGGCGCACCTCCTTGAAATCCACACCCGAACGTGGTTCAGGGTATAGCCCTATCCTATCCGAGAGAACAATTTGTTTCAATGGATTTTCCAGGCGAGATATTCTCCAGAATGGAACGATCAGCCGTGGTGATAGAGGCACTTTTCACGGGGTTCCTTTTCTGGAGGAAAACCGATATCACAGGGTGCCCCGGGATCAGCAACCAGAGGATCATCCACGACTTTCTTGTCAGGGAAATGATTACACGGGATTGCCCTGAAATGATACGCATGAAATCCTCTCATGCTGTGTCGGCCTTGTGAACCAGCAGTTCAAGTTTGTCGAGAAGGCGGAAATTGATCTTGACGGCCTATCGATGTTATCAAGGAGAAGCGATGATGAACGGACATGCTCACACAAGGGTTGATACCGGTTTCCAGGTGATGGTGAAACCGGTGGGTCCTGTGTGCAACCTGTCCTGCACCTATTGTTTCTACCGGTACAAACAGGATCTGCTGCCGCCGGCACATGACTGGAACATGTCCATCGAGACCCTCGAGATCTTCGTGAGGCAGTACCTGGAACGTCAGCCCCCGGGACACCCCGTACAGTTCGTCTGGCAAGGAGGGGAACCCTGCCTGCGGGGCATTGATTTTTTTTCACAGGCAGTCACGTTCCAGCAGCGCTATCGCACCTCGGGCCAGGAGATCTCGAATGCTCTCCAGACCAACACCACCCTCATCACGGACGAGTGGGCACGATTTCTCCACGCAGAGGATTTTCTGGTCGGCGTGAGCATCGACGGACCGCAGGCCATACACGACCACTACCGCAAGGATGCACACGCACAGGGGTCGTTCGATCGGGTTATGTCCGGACTCGATTTCCTGAAGACTCGCGGTGTCAGGGTCAATGCAATGACCTGCGTGACCGATGTGAGTGAACATGAGCCACGTGCCCTGTATACGTTTCTCAAAGAGCACTTTGACTTCATCCAGTTCATCCCCATCGTGGAGGAAAAGACCTTCAGAAAAGAGGCTCCGTTCCTGAAAAAGAGCCGGAAGTGGGAAAGAAAGAGCCCAAAATCACGATCTGACCTGGTCACACCCTGGAGTGTTTCACCCGGGGGGTACGGAACATTTCTCTCCTCTGTCTTCGATGCCTGGGTCAGGCAGGATGTGGGGACCATCTCTGTACAGGTGTTCGAGGAAACCCTGGCACACTGGCTCTCGATGCCTGGAGGACTGTGCATCTTTTCTCCCACATGCGGCAGGGCACTGGTCATGGAACACAATGGGGATGTGTACTCCTGTGACCACTTCGTATACCAGCCCTATCGCCTCGGGAACATCAGGGAGAAGCGTCTCGAGGAGCTTGCTGATCACCCGGCCCAGGTGCGGTTCGGGCGTGACAAGCTCCTGCGCCTGCCCAGTCAGTGCAGGAAGTGTGAATATGGTGCGCTGTGCGCTGGCGGGTGCCCGAAACACCGGATTCTTCGAACACCCTCCGGCGAGCGTGAACTCAACTACCTCTGCGAGGCCTACCGTGCTTTCTTCTCCTTCAGCGAACCTGCCATGCGGTTCATGGCCCGGGAACTCTCGGAAGGGCGACCGCCCTCAGGCATCATGGATCACCTCAGGAGGGCAAAGCGGTAAGGCGGACGGGCACGTTTGAGGGACGAGCTCTCCGGTAAGGGAACCCTCACCCCTGCGAAGAAAACATGATGTTTACAGAGAGTACGCCCTCGCAGATGGATCGCGTCACCTGAAACCCACGTTCCCTGAATTTGTTTACAAGGCGCAGGACTGGCCGGTTATCCGCAAGAATCTCGCTGCTGAACCCAAGGAGCCCCTGCTTCTGTGCCAGGTAGGTCATGTACGACAGCAGTTCGTACCCGATGCCCTGGCTCTGGAAATCGTCTCGTATCACGATGGCCAGTGCTGCGGTGTGAAGATTCTCTTCAATCGCCCATCGCGCCACCCCGATGACCTCCTCTTTTTCGTCCTGCTCCAGGATTACCAGGATCGCCATCTGTCGTGTGTAGTCGATGACCACGTATTTCTGGAGTTCCTGGTGGGGGATCTCTGTTCGGGGGGAGAGGAATCGTTTGTACATGCTCTGGTCTGAGAGCGAGTAGACAAAATCTTTCAGGAGGGGTTCATCACTGATCTTGATGGGTCTGAAGAGCACGGTCTGGCCTGACCGCGTCGTTCGATGGGTCTCCAGGTCATAGGGGTACTCTCCCTGTTCGCCGGGATAGAAGGCCTGGTCCTGGAAGATGAGGTGGTGTTTCTTCGCCTCTTCGATGAGCCAGGGTCTGAAGTTCGGGTGGGCGATGGAGATGAGGGACATGGCTCGTTCCCGGATGTTTTTCCCGTGGAGATAGCAGATTCCGTACTCGGTCACCACGTAGTGGATGTCTCCCCTGTTCAGAGTTACCCCTGCGCCGCGGTTCAGAAACGGGACAACGCGGGAGACAGTCCCGTTTCTGGCTGTCGATTGGAGTGCCAGGATGGTCTTGCCGTTCGGGGCGGCGGCGACACCGCGCATGAAATCAGCCTGCCCCCCGATGCCGCTGTAGAAGAGTTCCCCCAGAGATTCAGCCGTGGCCTGGCCGGTGAGGTCAACCTCCAGGGCCGAATTTATTGCCACCATGTTTGCCTGCTGGATGATGACCTGGGGGTTGTTCGTGTAGTCGATGGGCATGAACATGATGGACGGGTTGTCGTGAAGAAACTCGTACGTCTCTCCGCTTGCCAGGCAGAGTGCCGCAACGGTCTTTCCCGTGTCGAGGCTCTTTCTCGTGTTGTCCACGACTCCTTCTTTCATGAGCCGCGCTATGCCGGTCGTGAACAGTTCGGTGTGAATGCCCAGGTGGTTCTTGTCTTTGAGGTTCGCGAGGATCGCGTTTGGTATACCCCCGTACCCTACCTGGATCGTACTGCCGTCAGAGATGATCTTTGCCACGTACCTGCCGATACGCTGAGCGATCTCTCCCGGGTCCTGGGCTTCGTATTCGAGCAGGGGTTCGTCACGGTGAACGAAGAAGTCGATATTATCCACCTCGATGAGGCCGTCTCCGTGGATGTAGGGCATATGGGCATTTATCTGAGCAATGACAACCGAGCAGTGCTTCACCGCAGCCTTGGTGATATCCACCCCGATGCCGAGGCTCAGCCTGCCGTGCTCATCGGGGGGTGAGGTCTGGATCAGTGCGACATCGATGGGAATGAGTTTTCGTGCAAAGAGAGCAGGGATCTGGGAGAGGAAGATGGGCGTGTAGTCCATGAGACCCTGGTTGATTGCATCCCTGGTGTTGTCTGCGATGAAGAAGACGTTCTGACGGTAGTTGGGCCTGAAGGTGTTGTAGGAGGGGTATGCCACTCCGAAGGTGTGCAGGTGAGAGAGTTCGGCATCGAAGAATGCTTTCGGATTCTGCCGGGCGTAGTCCGTGAATTGCTTCACCAGGTACTGGGGTTCTGCACAGCCGGTTCCCACAAAGATCCTGTCGCCACGGTGGATATGGCTGAAGATCTCCTCCTGGCTGAGAAATTTTTCCGGATACAGGCGTTTGAGCTCATAAATTCGTCGTGCAGTATCACCAAAGGCCATGGGTGTCTCCTTCCCGTAATCGTCCTTTCCCGTTATTCCAGAATGGGCTCCAAGGATCAAGAGAACAGATCACCGTGGTCCATGCGCCATACTGCCTGGTATGCATCATGCGGAAACAGGAGACATTTCCGGAGGTTCTGGTCGTGGTAGAGGGCACGTTCCCGACAGAAGCCAGCGGCATGCACTCCTTTCAGATCTCCTGGCCCGCCCTGTATCCCTCGTGAATGGCTTCGAGGAGTCGTCTGGGATTCTGGGCGTCACCGACAATCCAGTACGGAATCGAGAGTTCTTTGAGCGCTGATTCAAGGGAAGTTTCGGAGCGTGCACCCATGGCGGTAACCACCATTGCCGCAGCTACGGTTTCCCTGTCTTCTCCCGATGTGTAGGATACCGTGGCATTGCTGATGCCAGTGAGAACGGCATTTAACACCACGCGGGCACCTGCCTGCTTGAGTCTCCTGTGAAGCCAGTACCCATGTGCCGTATGCTTTCCCACGGGAGAGAACGGCTGCATTTCAAGGATCGTGACCTCGATCCCGCGGGAAATCAGGTAATCGGCGGTCTCCAAGCCCACGTGACCGGCACCGATCACCACGGCAGGGCTCTCGAGGCTCACCTTTCCCACGAGAACGTCCCGGGCATCGAACACCCGGTCGCCCTTGATTCCAGGGATGGGAGCCGTGACAGGGTAGGCGCCGGTAGCCAGGATCACTGCTTGGGGTTTTTTTGCGTGCAGGGTCTTCCTGGTCACCTCTTTCTGGCAGTGTATCCTGCCGTTGTGCTTTGTGAACTCCCTGATCGCCCAGTCGATCCACCCCATGTATATCTCCTTGCGTGGAGGCCTGCTCGCCGGCAGGAGCTGGCCACCGGGGAACGCGTCCTTTTCGAAGATATCGACTTCATGACCCCGTTTCACGGCTGAGAGAGCCGCAGACAAGCCTGCAGGGCCTGCCCCGATGACCCATACCCGCCTGGGTGTTTCTGCCAGAGGTGCAGGGCCGGCATATTCCCTGCCACACTCGGGATTGAAGGTGCACGTCGAGGATTTCATCTCGAGGCCCAGGCGCTCGATGCACCCCTGGTTACAGGACACGCACCAGCGGATTTCGTCGAATCTGCCCTGGCGAGCCTTGTTCAGAAAATCAGGGTCGGTGATATGCTGCCTGCCGAATGCGATGAGGTCGGCATCGCCTCGGGAGAGGGCATCATCGGCCATCTGCGGGTGATTGATGCGGCCCACACCGATGACCGGCACCCCGGACGCCTTCCTGATGGCTCGTGCGCGGGAAAGATTGAAGCCTGGATCGGTGTCGAAAGAGGCGATGCTGAGGTTTCCCGGGGTGGAATAGACGCCGACAGAGACATGGATGGCATCGACACCCGCCGAGACCATCCGGGGGGCGAGACGCTCCATGAACCCCAGGTCATAGCCGCCCTTGATGAGTTCATCGGCGGAGATCCTGATGATGACCGGAAAATCCGGTCCCACTTCTTTCCTGACCGCCTCGATCACCTCGAGCACGAACCGTGATCTCTTTTCCTCTGACCCCCCGTAGGCGTCGCTGCGGTGATTCGAAAACGGAGAGAGAAACTGGGTCAGCAGATACCCGTGGGCGGCGTGAATCTCCACGGCATCGAACCCTGCCTTCTGTGCACGGAGTGCCGCCTTGCCATAGGCATCGATCACAATGCCGATACGCTCGAAGCTCATCTCCTCGCAGGGCTGGTTCAGGACCACGCTGGGAATGGCGGATGGCGCCTCGGGAAGATCGCCTGCCGCTGCCTTGAATGTTTCCCGCCCGGCATGGTGAAGCTGGAGGGCGGTCTTTGATCCATGGAGGTGAAGTGCATTGGTCAGCCTCTTCAATCCGTCGATGAAGTTGTCGTCCCAGACACCGATCTCGTTTGGAAATCCCTTCCCGCGGGGCAGCACGGCACATACCTCGGTGATGATCAGCCCGGTGCCGCCCTGTGCTCTGCGGGCAAGGTAGGCAATGAGCCTGTCGCTGACGGTGCTGTCCGCATTTCCGTACCCGGTAGCCATGGCGGGCATGACCGCCCGGTTCGGCAGTGTCATGGAATTGATCGTGATGGATGAGAACAGGGTTGTAAGCTGCATTCAGACCTCCTGTGCACATACTACCTGTTTTTCCTGCGATATCAACTGCAAAGAGGGCCAGGTTCTCGGGCTGCTTGACAGAACAGGCACTGTCCTGCAAGAATTGGCACGTTATTGATCGTTGTTTCTTGGGAGGAGGGGTTCACATGCCTGTGGAAAAACTGTTCTGGCAGGACCCGTACCTGACCGAGATCGATGCACGGATCACCTCGTGCGGGGGGAATCGCGTAACCCTCGACAGGACCATTTTCTATGCAGCTTCCGGTGGACAGGAATCAGATGAAGGAACCATCGGAGGTCTTCTTGTGGCCAGGGCCGAGAAAGAGGGTCTTGAAATCTTCTATAGCCTCCAGGGACCGCATTCGTTCACGAAAGGGGACAGGGTGACCGTGCGGATCGACTGGGAACGGCGCTTGCGCCTCATGCGGCTGCACTTCGCAGCCGAGATCATCCTGGAACTGGTCTATCAACACCTGAACAGGCCGGTTAAAATCGGTGCCAACATCTCTTCTGACAAGGCGAGGATCGATTTCTCCTTTGAGGGAAGAATCTCGGATGCCTTCCCGCTCCTCGAGGCAGAGGCAAAGAGGATCGTTGATGAGGATGTCCCCATCAGGAGTGATTTCAGCGACAGGGCACGTGAAGAGCGCTTCTGGGAGATCGAAGGGTTTGCAAGGGTCTCCTGCGGTGGGACGCACCCCAGACGGACAGGGGAGGTGGGTTCCATCAGGCTCAAGCGCAACAACATCGGCCATGGCAAGGAACGCATCGAAATTTTTCTCAAGGAACTCTCATAAGACCGTCCTTGCCCACTCCGGGACAAGGGCGGGAGTGGGATACCAAAAAGAGACGGTATCCGGAAGCCGGAGAGCATCTTTGCCCGGAAAAGATGCTCGTGGGCGGGGGCAGGGTCATTTCAGGATCAGGTCAGCGCTATCCGCGGGTGTGTCGGGTGCGGGCGCATAGAGAGCACATGTCTCGTTGGGCTGGTACAGTGCCTGCGGGTACGTTGGCTCGGGACTTCACGCCATGTTCATTCCGCCGTCGACGCGGATCACTTGACCGGTTATATAGGCGCTGCCCTCTGAAGCCAGGAACAGGACCGGCTCCACCAGGTCAACGGGCCGGCCGATACGCTTCAGTGGAATGCGTGCCGAGAGGGTTTCCTTCTGCTGGGCGTCCATGAGATCCAGCATGGGGGTGTCGACCATGCCGGGAGAAATGACATTGACCCTGATGCCGTGAGGGCCGACCTCGCGCGCGAGGGATTTTGAAAAGGCTTCGACCCCTGCCTTGGCTGCGGCATAGTGCGCGTTTCCCTTTCCACCGACATCGGCCAGGACCGAAGAAAAACTGATGATGACTCCCCGACTGCGCTCGATCATCATGGGCAGAACCGCCTTTGTGCACAGAAATACCGAGGTGAGATTGACCCTGAGGGTCTGCTCCCATTGTTCCAGGCTGAGCCTGCTCACGGAAGACGGCGTACTGATGGCAGCCATGTTCACGAGAACCTCGGGCGGACCGAACACTGCCGTACACTCGTGAACCATGGCCTGAACCGCGTCAGGGTCACTGACATCGGCCTGAAAGCTGCGCCACCTGTTGTCCGAGCAGAATCCGGACACAGGGGCGTCCACCGCCAGGAGATCGACGGCCAGAACCTTCGCACCCTCGGCACACATGGCCTCGGCAACTTTTCGCCCGATGCCCCGCGCGGCACCGGTGATGATGGCAACGTTCCCTGTCATCCTTTCAGTCATTGATGATCCCTCATGTCACAGGAGAAATTCCGTATCGCCTTCATAGCAGAAGAGCGGTTCGAGGACCATGTGATTCTTGAAGGGTTCGGGAACATCCCTTCACACATCCTCTTGTACCGGGGGCAACGACTCCATGCTTTTTTGGTAGTCACAGACCAGTTCCTCAATGATAGCTCCGGCCGGTTTGATGTCATCCACCTGGGCAACGCTTTTCCCCGCACTCCACAGATCGAGCCAGCGCTTCGATCCTATCTCGGGCCTCGTATCGAAATCTTGTATGCTGTGTGCAAGCCAGTTTGCGGGGTTTCCGGTTACGCGGTCAGTGAAGACGATATCCTCTGGTCCTGCAGCGATAAGGGCCTGCTTGTAGGCATCGGAGGCCTGTGCCTCCGGGGTTGCAATGAGGCGGGTTCCCACGACGACCCCACAGGCACCCAGGGCCAGGGCTGCGGCCATCTGGGCCCCGGTGCTGATCCCTCCGGCAGCGATGACGGGAAGATCGACCCGAGAGGTGATGTATGGGACAAAGACCATGACCGGGATGGTTCCGGCATGTCCCCCTGCGCCCTCCGAAACCGCGATCAAACCGTCAACGCTTCTCTCGGCGGCATTGAGCGCCTGCTTCAGGGTCACCACATCGGCAAAGACTTTTCCCCCATTGGCATGCACGTCCTGGAGAATGAGTCGCGGGTCACCAAGAGAGGTGATAAAGAACGAAACCCCGGCGTTCAGGCATGCTGTGAGCTGTTCTTTCCAGGGAAACCTTCCGGAGAGATGGATATTGACGCCGATGGGCTTGTTGGTACGGGTCCTGATAGTCGAAAGGCCGGTTTCCAGCGCCTCGATGGTGCGATAGTTCGGCAGAGGTATTGTCCCGAGTCCCCCGGCCTCTGAAACTGCTACCGCCAGGTCCTCATAGGAAATCAGGAACATGGGTGCGCCGATGACCGGATAGGCGATTTCCAGCATGTCCGTCAGTGCCGTTCGAATCCGCTTCATAGGGAACCTCTTTCTGATAGGGTTGGTGTGTGATCAACTGTGGGCAAGTTTTTCTTCATGCCCAGAATCGACGGGTTTCTGGAGACGAGGTCAATCTCATGCAGGGCACTGCTGAGGGCAGCACCGTTGTCCCAGGCGACTGTGGTCCATCTCCACCGAGGTGGTCCCGGAAAAATTCCCCGGGACCACCTCGCCCGATCTTTTCTGGAAACCAGAAACAATCCGGTAGTGGTAAAAAACTTTCGGAATGCCTGGTTACTGAATCGGAGTCTTGGGTTCTTTTATCGGGTCTATAATCTCGAAACGGCCCTTCTCTCCGTTTGCTCTCAGCACCAGGCTCGAGAAGCTGCTCACGTGGGAATCAGGGGAGAAGGAGATGTTCGGAGACACACCCCCCATATCGAAATCACGGACACGCTCCAGTCCAGTCACAATGCTTTCGGGCGTGAGATCTCTCCCGGCCATCCTGAGACCCTGGACAAAGGCCTCGATGTATCCCCAGCCCGCCATATAGAGGTAGTCCGGGTAACTCGGGTTTCCAAGCGTCTTCTCGTAGTCACCGTATTTCTTCGTGAGGTCCTTTATACGGATGATTCCAGGCAGGTCCATCCAGCCCGGGGCATAGGGGGTGACGAGCATGTAGCCATCGGCTTCCGCTCCAGCAAGTGCGAAGAGAGGAGGGACCCCGGTCGTGTTGTTGGAGATCAGCTTCACATCCCAGTTCATCACGGTCTTCTGCTTGATGATGGCGGCAGACTGGGGGAGATAGGTCCACAGTACGATCCAGTCGACCTTGGCGTCCCTCATGGCACTCATGTGGGAGGAAAAATCGATGGTCCCGGTCCGGTAGGGTGCTACCTGTACGATTTGAGAGCCCATGTATGCAGCTGCTGCCCGGGCTCCATCCAGCCCTTCCTTGCCGAACCCGTCGTCCTGGTAGATCATGCCGATTCTTGCCTTGGGGTTGGTTTCCAGGATATACTCGACCGCTCTGCTTGCCATGCTGTACTGGACCGTGTGCGGCACGAATACCCACTTGTTGCCGGGAATGAAGAATTCCTTGTTTGCTCCGTGGGGCATGAGGACTGCCTGGTGCTGTTCGCACAGGGGTAGAATAGCGCTCGAACCCGCACTGCCGAGGTTGAATGCAAGGGCGAACACCTCGTCCTTGAGGAGGACCTTCCTGGCCGCGATCATCGTGGTGTTGGGCAGGATTCCATTGTCTTCGACAATCAGGTTGATCTTACGACCATGAATTCCTCCGGTATCGTTTATCCAGGCGACATAGGTGCGGAAGGCGTCGGCTATGGGCGGACCGCCATATTTCCCCGGACCCGAGAGATCAACGAGGCAGGCGATTTTCACTTCGGTGTCCGTTACACCGCGGACCTGTCCTGCCCACGCTCCGTTCGCAACGAACAGGAGTGCTGAGAGAAGAGCGAGGCCACCAATAAGTATCCGAGTTTTCATAAAATCCTCCTTTTTTTTTCACCTCTTCGGGTGAGAACATTCGGGAAGCCTCATGCAACCAGTGACATCAAATTCATACGAGTATAATAGTAATGAGCACACCCACAAAATCCACCTGGTTGATTTCCAAATTCGTTCCACTCATGGTTGTGCTCAGTATTTAAACGGCCAGGTCTTCCAGTAGACCTTGATGCGCTGGTAGATTCCGAAGAGCCCCCGGGGTTCGAAGAGGAGAGTACCGACGATGACAAGGCCGAACACGCCCAGCTTGAAGCTCACGATGAGCCCGCTCAATCCTGGCCAGACATCCTTGAATGCGTCGGTGAGGTACACGATGCCGTGGGGGATCAGGGTGATCAGGCCGGCACCAAGGATCGAACCGAGGACGGTTCCGAGCCCGCCCATGATGATCATGGCGATGTAGGAAATCGAGAGCATGAGGTCAAAGTTTCCCGGAACGATCCACTGCTGGTAGTGGGCGAGAAGACAGCCGGCCAATCCGGCGTAGAAGGCGCTGATGCCAAAGGCCATGATCTTGTATTTTGTCAGGGATATTCCCATGGCCTCTGCAGCGATGTCCCTGTCACAGATTGCCACGAAGCAGCGGCCGATCTTGGAGCGTGCGATGTTCTTTGCAGCCAGCGTCGCCAGGGCTGCGGTAATCAGGATCAGGAAGTAGAAGTGCCGCTCTGTCTCCACGACAAAACTCGCGAATTGAATTCTCGGCACTGCCAGGCCCATCTCACCCTGGGTGAGGTTCCAGTGAAGGATTACGTACTCAAAGATGAATCCGAAGGCCAGGGTCCCCAGGGCCAGATACAACCCTTTGAGCCTCAGGGAAGGAACGCCCACGATCAAGCCCAAGGCAGCGGCCATGAGGCCGGAGAGAGGCAGGGAAACGAGAAAGTGCAGGCCGAGGTTCGCACTCAGCAGCGCGGTGGAGTATGCTCCGATTCCCACCAGCGCACCGTGGCACAGGGAGATCTGTCCGGTGTAGCCTGTGAGGAGATTCAGTCCAAGGGCACCGATGACCGCGATGCCGATGCCGTTCATGATGCTCAACTCATAGGGTTTGAGCACAAAGGGTAGGACACACAGAACAACAATGGCAATGGCAAGCCAGGACTTGACCCAGAGATTCTGGAACAGGGCGCTGTCTTGCTGGTAACTTGTTTTGAATTTTCTTCCCATGTCCTGTTCCTAGACCCTTTCAACCTTTTCTTTGCCGAAGATGCCCTGCGGCCTGATCATGAGCACCAGGATCATTACAGCAAACGCAGCTACCTCCTTGATGTCGCCGGTGTGGAAGTTCGCGAACTCGAGCCCGCTCAGGTAGCTGGAGGCAAACGACTCCACGATCCCGACTATGACGCCACCGAGCACGGCTCCGGCAATGCTGTCCATGCCGCCGAGAATCGCAGCAGCCATTGCCTTGATGCCGACGTGGCTCATCTCGAGGCGTACGAAGCTCTGCTCGGCAAGGAACATCCCGGCAAGAGCCGCTACGATTCCGCCAATGGCCCAGGCGATCATGTGGATCATTCTCACATTGATCCCCATGAGCCCCGCCGTGTCGGTGTCCTCGGCAGTGCCTTTCATCGAGATGCCGAGGAGAGAATGGTTGAAGAACCGCAGGAACACGATAAAGAGGATCAAGGATACCAGGATGGTGTACAGTGCCCCCTGGGAGAGTATGATCCCCCTGATGGAGACGACCTTGTTGGTAAAGGGGGATGCTAGGAGATAGACATCGTGGCCCCAGATCAGTCCGGCAGTGCTTGTCAGGATGCTCGCCAGCCCGACGGTCAGCATGATGGTTGAAAAGATCGACTCTCCGATCATCCGGCGCAGGAACAGCGCATAGATCACCACACCCAGCACCGCGCCCAGCACAATGGCAATGGGGAAGGCAACCAGATAGGGAAGCTTCATCAGGCTTGCAAAGGTGTAACAGATGAAGGCTCCCACCATGGCAAATTCTCCCTGGGCAAAATTCAGGACGCCCGTGGACTTGAATATGAGCACGAATCCCAGAGCAAGCAGAGAATAGATAGAACCCATGGAGAGGCCTGATAAGACGATTTCAATGATTTTCTCCATAGCGTCCCCGTCTTGCTACGAAACCCGCTCGTTTTTATCGAGAACGATACAAGGCTTCAATCTCGTCTCTGAACCGCTGCTCGATGACCTTGCGCTTGACCTTCTGTGTCGCTGTGAGTTCTCCTTCATCCTGGTCCAGCTCCTTTGATATGATAACGAATTTCTTTATCCCCTCAACCCGAGCGAGCTGATCATTGGCCCGCTCGATCTCTTCCTGGATGAGTTTGTTGACCTCTGTATTCTCTGCAAGACTCTTGTAGTTGGTGTACGCAATCTTTTTTTTCTGAGCCCAATTGCCCACGTTTTCGTAATCGATCTGAACCAGGGCGCTGAGAAATTTTTTCCCATCCCCGATCACGACAGCCTCTTTTACAAAGGGGCTGCACTTGATCAGGTTTTCGATCTCAGAGGGTGAAATGTTTTTTCCGCCCGAGGTGATGATGATGTCCTTCTTGCGGTCGACGATGTAGAGGTGGCCATCCTCGTCGATGCGCCCGATGTCACCTGTATGAAGCCAGCCTTCCTTCATTATTTCGCGGGTCGCATCGGGGTCGCACCAGTAGCCCGCGAATACGGCATCACCTCGTACAAGGATTTCTCCATCCTCGGCCAGTCTGCACTCCAACGAAGCACAGGGTTCCCCGACAGAGCCGGTTTTCACCTTTGCATGGGGTCCTGAAATGGCACCACACTCCGTCATGGCATACATCTCAACCGTGTAGATGCCCAGGCTGCGGTAGAAATCCAGCACTTCCGGGGCAATGGGTGCCCCACCACTCATGAGGCAGCGGGTATGCACCATGCCCAGTTTATCCCTGAGGGATCTGAAACAGAACGCGTATCCCAGCAGATAGGCAAGACGCACATGTAGGGGCATGGTTCTGCGTTCGTGACGGTAGTGAGCTGCTCTTCGTCCCACTGGCAGCCAGAAGTGAAACATGAGCCGCTTGAGCCAGGTCGTATCCTGGATCTTGATGTAGATGTTAGAATGCATCTTTTCCAGGATTCTCGGAACGGCCGCAAAGAGGCTTGGCGAGATTTCCTGGATGTTCTGGGTAACGGTGTCGATGGATTCAGCGAAGTTTATGGTATAGCCGAAGACCAGCGGCATCGACATGGACAGTGCACGTTCCAGGATATGACACAAGGGCAGGTAGGACAGGAGATTGTCGGTTTCGTTAAACTGAAGAATGGGCTGCATTCCCAGGAGGATCCCGTGGATGTGGTTGCGGTGCGTGATCATGGCTCCCTTGGGATGCCCGGTAGTTCCTGAGGTGTAGACGATGAATGCTACGTCCTCGGGTGAGGTGTCCTCTATCATGCTGACGAAGAGGTCAGGATTGCGTTCATGGAGCTTCCTGCCCCTGGCTTCGACCTCTGTGTAACTCAGGAGAATCTCCTCCTGGTAATGCCTGAGTCCCTTGTCATCGATGGCGATGATGTATCTCAAGAGGGGAAGCTGGTCTTTCACTGCCAGGACTTTGTCCGCCTGTTCCTGGTCCTTGACCACAACGATGCGCGACTGGGAGTGATCGAGAATGTATCGGGCCTGTTCGGAAGAATTGGTCGGATAGATACCCACTGATATACAGCGCAGCGACTGGAGGGCCAGGTCGGCATAGATCCATTCCGGACAATTTTCTCCAAGGATAGATCCCGTTTCTCCGGGTTGCATCCCGAGATCGTTCAGGCCAAGGGCAAAAAATTTCACCTTCTCGAGATAGGTGTTCCAGGAAATTTCCTGCCAGATTCCCTTATACTTTTCTCTCATGGCAACCCGGTCGCCAAGGAACTGTGTCTTTTCCAGGAGCAATCTCGGAAGGGTCGTATTGGATGTCTTCGTCTGCTGCGTTGCGTTCTCAGTCCTTGTCATATACCACCTGTATGTACCATCATGTGTGGACTTCACCGAGGTAGGCCTTGATCACTTCGGGATTTTCGGAAATTTCCCCCGGCGTTCCCTCAGCGATTTTCATCCCGAAATTCAAGACGGTCACTGTTTCGGAGAGATCCATCACGAGGCCCATGTCATGCTCGATGAGTACGACCGTGACTCCCTTCTCCTCGTTGATGTCGATGAGATAGCGGGCCATGTCTTCCCGCTCTTCGAGATTCATGCCGCTGACCGGCTCATCCACCAGGAGGATCTTTGGCTCCATGGCAAGGGCCCGCGCCAGCTCGACTCGTTTCTGCATGCCGTAGGAAAGACTCATGACAGGTGTTTTTCTCACGTGCTGAAGATCGAGGAACTCAATGACATCTTCCACGAGATCTCTGTTCTGCGCCTCCTGTGCCATGCAGGAGCCAAGATAGAATGCTGCCCGCAGGAGCCCGTAGCTCATGTGGAACGAGCGTGCAGACATGAGATTGTCGAGGACGGTCATGCCTTTGAACAGCTCGATGTTCTGAAACGCCCTCCCGATGCCGAGTTGCGTTATTTTATGCGGTTTCATGCCAATGAGTTCCACGCCATCGAACAGGATGCTCCCGTGATCAGCATGGTAGATACCACTGATACAGTTAAACAGCGTCGTCTTCCCTGCCCCGTTCGGTCCGATGATCGAGTAGATCTGGCCGGGACGAACCCCGAGAGAGACATCCTGGATAGCCTTGATTCCGCCGAAACTCACGGATACTTCCTTGACCGTCAGCTGGAATGAGGCTTCTCTGCTCACGATAGCCACCGCTTTCTCCGCTTGTAGTGCTTCACGTCCCGGAAGCTCTTCTTTGCGCCCACCTCGGTCAGTCCGAGATAGAACTCACGGATGTCCCGATTCTCTTTGAGGGCCTCGCTGGTGCCCTCGAGCATAATTCTGCCTGTTTCAATAATATAGCCATGGTGGGCGATGGAAAGGGCTGCCGTGGCATTCTGCTCGACCAGAAGAATGCCCACTCCTTCGTCCTGATTGATTCGTGAAATAATCTCGAAGATCTCCTGAACCACCAGGGGAGCAAGTCCCAGCGACGGTTCATCCAACATGACCAGCTTCGGGTCGGCCATGAGCGCCCGGGCGATGGCGAGCATCTGCTGTTCACCGCCGCTCAAATACCCGGCCATTTGATCCCGGCGAGCCTTCAGGATGGGAAAATAGGTAAAGGCGCGTTCAAGATTCTGCACGAACTTGCGGCGATCGGAGAGGCTGTAGGACCCGATGATCAGGTTTTCTTCGACCGTCAGTTCAGCAAAGATCCTCCTGCCTTCCGGAACCTGCATGAGTCCGATCGCAACGATCTCATGGGGTTCGAGATCGTTTATGACCTGGCCATCAAACTCCACCTGACCGTCTTCGATTTTCAGATCCAGTGTCTTTCTGATTCCGGAGATGGTTCTGATGGTCGTTGATTTGCCCGCACCGTTCGCTCCCAGGAGAGCAACGATTCTGCCTTTGGGGACACGAAGCGAGATTCCCTTCAAAGCAAGGATGATGTCATTGTAGGTGATCTCGAGATTGGTTACGGTAAGCATGGGATCTCTATGGTTTTGCGAGGGGTTGTGCAACCAGGAACGCAGCCGGACCATTCGCTTTTGGGGATACGAAGGGTGTCCTGTTGCCGGGATGCCAGGTGGATCGAAACGGGCATACGTGTCACCTCCTGATGCGTTCTATTCCGCCAGCAATCTATATAATAACCAACAACAAGCATGAACAAAGAGGTCTTTATTAAAATAATTACAGTTAACCAATAAAACTGCTATATATCTAAATTAACATGATTAACCTTGTCAAGTAAATTTTCACACTTCTCGTCGATGCATCTCGTTGAAAGCAAAGAAGCGCTTCAGTGAATCGTTAGGCATGAGCCTGCCACAGAGAGGTGTTTCACAGTAAGAAAAAGATCATGTCCCGGGAGAGTATGGCCATATACTGAAGATGAGTTCCAGAAACGGGTGTGAAGGATGTTCTTCCCCCCATGTCCACGTGTTATGTACCCTCGGGTTCCGGTAACTGGTGGATGGATTTCAGCGCGTTCTTGTGTCTGGCTATTTCGTCTTCTATGTGTGGGATCTTCTGTGCAAAGGGGGAGCCTTCCCGCCACAGCAGACAACTGTTCAGGAGCAGAGAGGGGTCGTATTCAGGGGCCATGATGAGCGACCCGTTTTCCACCCGGTTGTAGAATCCCCACAGTCCCTGGACGCCTGCCGAGGCAATCTCGAGGACCAGTGCGGTGAGGTGAATGCACCCCCTCGTTCCTCCCATGAAAGTGAGGATCTTCTTTTTGAGGTCCTTTTCAAGGAGGCTCAGCCCGACTATGGAACCGATCAGGCGCTGCGCCTGTTTGCAGTCGTCATGGGCGACGACATCCATCTGAGCATCGGTTCCGGTGATCACCATCTCGGGCAGGTCTACGGTGAGCTGTGCAGAGATGCGGTGAGAATATCCGGGCTCCCTGAACTCTCCCGTGGTGTAGAAATACCACGGAAGCGGCTGAATGTCTTTCAGCTCTCCTTCGACGCTGATGGTGTCACTGCCGGTATCGTAGGTGTTGATCGTGATGGCGCGGGTGTGAATGAGGGTCCTTGTTTCCATCTCGCTGGATCCTTTCCTGCGGCGTTCCGTGAACATGTGCCGCGGTCTCATTGATCTCTGTGGTGAGCTTCAATCCTGCCACTCCAAGTGCATACTGTGGAGGTTCGGTTTCGGGAACCGCGGGTGGCGGTATCGCCCCCCTGTTTCGCGTGCGTACAGCGGAAGTAGCCAGTTCACAAAACAAGGGTTGAGTGGCATCTCTTTTTCCGCATGCGTACTGTGGAGGTGCCGGCCATGTACAGGCTGGGGATGGACAAGACACTGGTTTTCCGAGCGTAAGGAGAGGTTCCTCGAACCCCCCTGTGCCGTTCGTGCACATGGTTCATCTCGTGGTGCGGAAACGGGTCCCCGCACCACGAGTATGGGATCACTTGTGAACATTTCTCCACAGGGAGGCATTGGCGTTTCCAAACCCACCGCAGAGCATGGCTACGCCATAGGTCGCATCCTGGTAGTCGGTCTTCATGATGGTGTTGAGGGTAACGAGCAATCGAGCGCCTGACTGGCCCAGCGGATGACCGAGGGCAAGGGCGCCTCCCCACACGTTCACGTTTTCAAAGGGAGGTTTGTCGCCCAGACCCAATTCGCGCAGAACAGCGACAGACTGGCTGCCAAAGGCCTCGTTGAGTTCCCAGACGTCTATATCCTTTACCGTGAGCCCTTTTCTTTGGAGCAGTTTCCGTGCCGCAAACAGGGGTCCGATTCCCATGACCGTGGGATCGCATCCGGCCATGACACCACCTGCATAGGCGAGATGGTAGCCAAGCCCCAGTTCATCGGCCTTGTCGCGACTCATGAGGAGCAGGGCACAGGCGCCTGCCGTCAGGGGAGACGATGTTGCCGCTGTTACCACGCCGTCTTCGCGGTAGGCGGGTTTCATGGCCGCCATCTGCTCCATGGATATGCCGGGGCGGATCCACTGATCTCTGTCCACCATGAATGTGGTGCCGTCCTCCTCCGCTCCTTCGAGGGGAACGATCTCTTTTTTGAATTTACCAGCCTCCGTGGCTTCATGGGCCCGCTTGTGGCTCCAGAAGGCCATGGCCTCCTGGTCCATACGGGACACCTTGTACTCACTGGCGACCTTTTCCGCGGTGGCACCCATGAGCAGATCTGCAATGGGATAGCGGGCTGCTACAATGGGGGAGAAATCTATGTGGTGCATGGGGTTGGCCTTGTCCATGTCCTCAACCCCCGAGACTACGTAGATTTCACCTTCTCCGCACATGATGGCACGTGCGGCATGTTCCGCTGCCGCCATGCCCGATGGGCACTGCTGGCCGATCCCATTGGTGGGTACCGTGTCCGGCAACCCTGCGGCAAGCCAGCCAAACCGCGCAATGTCATTTTGCATGCCGGCCTGATTAGCGGTGCCGCAGTAGACCGCCTCCACATCTTCCGGCCGGACCTGGGGGGTGCGCTCGAACAGGGCAGAGTACACGGCCTTGAGCAGGACCTCGGGTCTGTGGCTCCTGAACCAGCCTTTGGCCGGGTGGGCCCGTACGTTTGCTGTTCTAACTCCATCGATGATGACACATTCTCTCATGAAAAAAGCCTCCTTCCTCGAGTTGTCTGGTTTGTTGTGTCCTGACGTACAGGTGCTTCTCGATTCTCCTAAAAGAGTATTAAAAAATGCTTGACGAACATCTCATGTATATTTATATT
>DSBG01000110.1 GCA_011046135.1 Deltaproteobacteria bacterium | reverse complement strand
TTTGTGATCGAGGAGAAAATCAGTAAGCGGTTTCCCGATGAGCATGCAGGTCTGGTAGGGAGGATCCGTCATCGTGCACGGACGACCTTTTCTCCGGTAGAGTTCCCTGCAGCCGCACTGGGTGAGAACGATATCGGGCGGCGAATGAATCACGATATCGCGTGCCCTGGCATAGGGAATCACTGCTGTCCCGACATCCTGAAGAGGAACATCCTCTTCTATTCGAAGAATTGTTTTTGCGAGTTCTGTGGGCAGGATCTTTCCGTGATATGTGGTTTCGAGCCACCGGGCAAAGCTGCCGTCCGGATTGCACCTTCGTGCCAGTGCACCCAGGACATTGACGTATGAGGTGATGTGTCGCCCGTACCAGATACCGTGCAACCCCCCGGTCAGCGTCCTCCACAATCCCAGCCATTTCAGTGCCGGCAACGTACTGGGAAGCATGAGATGCCACCTTTCAACCCAGAGCCATACCAGGAAGATCACACAGGCAACCGTTCCACCGAGAGCGACTGCGCTCATGAACACCTCCTCACTCTATGATTGAAGCGTGTTTCTATCTCTGCACACGCAACGTTTCGTACATCTCGTTGTGGTAAAACTGGTCATACTCATAGATACCCCTGGCTATATCAAGCCTTCCAAGCTGCGCCCCGCCTTCCCAGAGCTGAATGATCTTGACATCACGCCAGTATTTTTCCACGTGGTAATCGGTCACATATCCATAGGACCCCATCAACTCCATGGCTTTGTTGGTCGCAGTGACCGCTGCGTCTGCACAGAATACTTTTGCGATGGAGGATCTGGAAAGCATGTGTTTTGAATGGCGGGGTCCATATGCCTCGGGATGATCATACATGTAGGCGACGTTCACATAGGCATCCCTTCCCACCTGTATCCCCATGGCGATATCGGCCAGCATGCCCGCGGCAATGGTATGCTGCCTGATGGGTTTGCCTGCCGCAAGCCGATCCTTGGTGAACGACAGTACTTCGTCGAATGCGCCCTGGGCGCAGCCTGTTGCCCAGGCAGCGCTGAAGATGCGGGCAAAAACGATGTTATCGTGAAGGAGTTCTGCATCCCTTCCTGGGCCGGAAGCGCGAAATTCCTTAGGTACGCGCACGTTCTCGAAATTGAAATCCCCTTCTCTGCTGCATCTGAATCCCGCTTTGTCCTCGAATCTCCCGAAACTGAATCCATCTATGGGAGCCGGTACGTAAATCAATGCGATACCCTCGTCTCCACGTCTGGGATCTGTATTGCATACCACCAGATAGAGGTCTGCAATCCCGGAGTTTGTCGGCCAGACTTTTGATCCGTTGATCACCCACTCATTCCCGTCAAGCACCGCCCTGGTTGTTATCCCCAGGCCGTTCATGTCCACATTCTCGACGTTGCAGCCGCCATGGGGTTCGGTCATAGCAAAGCATGCAATATAGAGATCTTCCCCGAGAAACCTGGGGGCGAATTCACCCAGAACCGCTGTGTTTTCAGCAAATATCGCCGGCCGCATGGCCCAGAATCCCCCTGCAGGGGCACAGAAAAACGAGGCGTCCCCCCGTCCAAACTCCTCTGCAAGGATGCTGGCAGTAAGGACCGAGGTCAGGCCCATACCTCCGTATTCCTCCGGGAGGAAACCACTCTGAAACCCTAGGGGGATGAGTCTTCTCTGAAGGGCTTCGATCAGCTTGAAATCGCTGCGCGCAGACTGTTCAAGTTCCCTCCGAATGGGCATTATCAACTCATCCACAAACTCACGAACCGTATCGATGAGCATTTCATCAATATCGGAAAGAAGCTCCCTCATAAACCTGTGTCCTTTGACCTCCAGAGAGTTTGACTCCATTCCACTCCTCCTCTTTCTGTCTTGCTGTTCCAATGCAATTACCGTGAATACCGTATTGAATGAGGGAGAACGACCTCCCGTTCTTTGTTCAGGCCCTGCATCTCCGAATTCTTCAGAAGTCCAGACGTTCTGTGGCACGTGGTTCTCTGCCTGTTTCCCATGCCCCCTTTCTCTGAAAACCAAGGAACATCCCAGACGCAATACGTCTCATATCTTCTCTTCGGTGGCACCTGCACTACTGGTGCCACCGATACAGCCATGAAGAAGCATCTCCGTGATGACCGGTACTTCATCGCGCAGGTCATAAGTTTTACCGAACCTCAACCATTTGTAAAAAACCCAGTCCACGAAGCCATAACTTCCGAGGAAAATTGTGTCGAAGGTCAGATTCGTGATGCGGATACGATTCTTGCGATTGAGCGATAGAACACGCTCTTTGAGCAACGGGAGTCTTGTGAACAGATGGTTAAAAAATATGTCCCTTGTATTGGTGTTCTCCAGCTGGATGTTGCTCTGGATGAGGCGGTACAGATCTGGATTATTGGCGATGAATTCCACCCAGGCCTTGATCACAACCCGTATCTGTTCTTCAAGCTCCATATCGATGGAGAGGATGTGATTCACATAATCCAGCATCTCGGAAGAACTTACAGTCAACAAACTTTTGAGGAGATCCTCTTTGCTCTTGAAGTGGCGGTAAACCGATCCCTTTGCAACCCCTGCAAGGTGTGCAACGGCATCCACGGTGGCTCGATGGTATCCATCCTGGGAAAATACTGTGAGTGCAGCGTCCATGATGCGTGTTTTCTTCTCATTCGGGGTGTCTTTCCTTTCCTTGTCGAGCTTGTGATGTGGGATGCTGCAGAGGATCTCATTGAGAAAGTCTGTGGGCAGGGACACCTTCGGCAAACCCACGCGGGAGCACTCTTCAACCGCTGTCTTGAAGAGACGTATGGACGCCTCCGGCATACCTCTGTCATGGAGATGGTCGATGATTTCTCTAAGCTTCGTGGAAAGCCACACATCGGCATGATTCCTGAAGGAGGCGTCATCATCGGTGTTATTCCTGATCGATGTGAGTGAGGCCCTGAGGGATCGCCTGAACTCGTCTTCAGAAAAACTGCCGTCCGCTGAAAAGTACCTGCCGATTTCGGCAAACAGCTGAGTGCTTTCTCCTCCTAAGAGTTCAACAATGTCTTCCTTCTTCTTCTTCATAGGCGCTCTCCTTTCGTAACCTCATTTCTGGCAGCCGGATAGTACCCTGCTTAATGGCCTTTAGACCTGAGTCCTCAAGCGTGTTATCAACAACACGCAGGCCATGAAACCAGGGAGAAGGGACGCTCCTTCCTTCAACCAAAGTCTACTACATCATGGTGGTCTCCAGGTGCTTTGCCAATCGTTTCCCCAGAGCCACGATTGTCCACACAACGGGGAGACCCAGAGATGCAGGAACAACGCTCGCATCGCAGCAGTACAGGTTTTTGATGGATGTCTCGAGCTTCGTGTCAACAACATCACCGATCCTGCAGGTTGCACAGGGGTGAGCCCCTGAAGGATTGAGTTCGACGATGCTCGCTTCGCTGACACCAACCTTGCGAAGTACTCTCTTCATGATATCAGCCCCCTTGGCGAGCTTCAGTCTGTCATTCCTGCTCGGTATCTTGGTGAATGGGAAAAAACGGTTTCCGGGGTGGATCGTTCCATCGAGATCATCCTGAATCTTGACCATGAGACCTGTGTATCGAAAAGCATTTCGTGCCTTTGGAAGGTGTTGTACTCCCTTCATGGCCAGCAACACTGCCAACTGTGACCACGTCGGGAATACGGGAAGAACCACAATCCCGTCGGTCTCATAGTGCTCGAGGGTTCCAACAGCCATGGGCTGTGCCTTCGAAGTATTCAGATAGGGAGAAACACCCCCAACAAACTGAAGGAAATCAACAGCAAAGGTCCGGCCCGCTTCCTGAATTCCGGCCCGCTGCAATATTCGTACGTTTCCAATCCCAGAGGAAAGGACGACTCGCTTCCCGTAGTAACTGAAAGACTTTCCGTTACGTGATCCTTTCACCCCGGAGCATGTTCCATTCTCCACTATAATATCATCGACTCTGGTATTGAGAGCCAGTTCTGCCCCATGGGTGATTGCATCATCCCCGGAGAAGCGCGCAGACCATTTAGCACCGCGATTGCATCCCATCATGCAGTCGGAGCACTCTGGGATACACTTCTCGGCCTTGATGAATTTCTCCAGCTTTTCCCAGTGATATCCGAGGTCATTAGCCGCATCCATCAGCCTCAGATTGGCCAGGCCTACGAGTTCGTCAGGAAGCGTTGTAACCCAAAGTTCCTGCCGTGCTTCTTCTGCTTCAGCGGAAAGGTCGATGCCGACCGCATCGAATACTTTTCTGGGTGGAGGTATGGCACAGCCGCACATCACCGTGGACGCACCTCCGTAATTATTGGCAATGGTAACCTGAGTTATGGGATGAAAAGATCTGCTCACGGTCAGTCCGGCGTTCTGCAGTATCATGGCAACTGAGAGCGTGTTTCCGAGCCAGTTCCATCTCCCGCCCCGTTCAGTCAACAACACCTTCTTACCCCTGCGACTCATTTCCCGGGCCACCGTCGCTCCACCGGGACCTGAGCCCACCACGATGACATCGTATTCCTTCATGTCACCTGCCCTCCCTTTCTTCACGTTCCCAATCTACCACCCGTGTCTTCTCAGGCGTGAGTGACGAGAACCATTTCTCACAGATGCAAATAAAAGCAGCCATGCCTAAAAAAACCATGAAAAGCCAATTAGTTGCCGTCCGGAAACCATCAGCCGTTCACAAAAATCTGAGCCGAATCAGACAACATGCTCACGAAGACTCTATCCCTCCCTGTACGGTGCTCTCCTCCGCCGCTGCAGGCCGAGGAATCTCCCGGCTCTTCTGAACCCGCTCATGAGCGATCACAGCGGCTCCAAGCGCTCCTACTGCCTGCGGGTCGACCCTGGGTGGTTTTTTCAGCTTCACCCCCAGCTGCTTCTCAAGATAGGCGACGACCCCTGAATTCTTCGCCACCCCACCGGATATGCACGCACTCTTCTCCATGCCCAGGCTATTGGCAATCATTGCCACCCGCTTTGCCATTGCGAGATTCACCGCAGCTGCGATATCCTCAATCGGCCGTCCATTGTTCAGGTGATGGATCACCTCGGTTTGTGCCCAGACGGTGCAGGCTGCAGCGAGATCCAGTGGATTCCTTGAGTGTGAAGACAATTCGCCAAGATCCTCGAGGGAGAGCCCCAGCACCGTTGCCATCACCTCGAGGAATCTCCCTGTTCCTGCGGCACACTTATCGTTTGTGGTGAATTTGATGATCCGACCATTCTGATCGAGTTTGATCGCCTTGCAGTCCTGTCCGCCGATATCAATGATCATTCTGATTCCAGGCATAAGCCACAAAGCCCCCCTGCTGTGACAGGTGATCTCGGAAATCTCATCATTGGCAAAGGGAATGCACGCTCTTCCATATCCCGTAGTGATTACATAGGAGATATCATCACATGAAAGCGAGGCCTCCGCCAGGGCTTGATCCATGACCCTGCGGGCCGAGTCCTCAGGGCGCGACACCGAACGCTGGATAGCACAGGACAGGACCTTCCTGTCGTTGAGCAAAAGGGCCTTGGAAGTCAGTGATCCCACATCGCATCCAGCCACGATCATTCCAGAATCCTCCTCACGGTGAGGAACTCATCGATCCGATCCCTCATGCTCTCCCAGGACGTGATCCGGTGATCAAAGGCATCTCCAAAGAGAATGAGCGTGGGGATGCCCATCTTCTCAGTGTCTCGAGCAAGGATCTTGATTGACCCCCAGGTGTTGCGGCACCCGATTGTCCCGGTATACAGACAGAAGGTTGGTTTATAGGTCTTGATCGATGCCACGGTGTCGGTGAGCCATTGATGAGGGTCGTCATAGGGGCCGCGTATCTGCTTGACCATGGGCATGCGTGACATCTGGTCGGCCAGAGAATCAAGCATCGTCTCCTCATTCGTTGGATCCATGGTGTAGGTGCCTTCTTTCAGGTCTCCTGTTGCATAGGGCGCATGTACCGGCCAGAAACCGTTCATCATGCAACCGAGATGGGAAATATTCTTCTCGTCAAACCACGCCCACGGTCGCAGCTGTGCAGAGTAATGATCCACATACACGGAAAAGGCTCTGGCCTCCTCCTTCCCCGAGGTGGTCCCGGCTCGACCCTGTGCCGCGTTGTGCTTGGACACCTTGAGCATCGACTCCATGATCTCCGTTGCCACCCGGGATCCGCCATAGATATATTTTGCCGAATACATGAAAAGATTGAAAATTCCAGGAACCGGACTCGGAGTCAGCCGCATGAGATCTTCGATTTCGCACATGATCTCATCCTGCTTGTCCGTTTCGACGATGACCTCCCGAAGAAGGTCGCAATCCAGGTTTTTGCCGGTCTGTTCTTCCACGAACGAAATCAGTCCCCGAAAATCATGACGGTGGTACGTGCGCGCCCGCTCATCCACGAGGGTGGGCGGCGCATTGAGCTGATAGAACGGAAGTTCCAGATACTCCGCGGCAAAGTTGAAGGCAGTGGCATTCGTATCACAGACGCCGATGGAGTTGCACAGGACAAAATCCGGCCTGACTCCGAGGCCGGCCAGGTATGCACCCAGGGCTCCCCGCTGAGCGGAGCAGGAGGTCTCGGTAAAGCCCACCTCGCAACAGTAGTTGAGGTATTCTCCAAGTCCCCGAAGCCACATCGCCACACCCAGCGTAGTTACTGGCTCGAGACAGATCGGGACGACATCCAGCGGCTTCAAAACTCCCGGAGAAAAGTTGAAGGTGCACAGGGCAACCTTTTTCCCGTTCTCGTGTGCGGTGAGAATTTCGATGAGATACGTATCTATCATCTTCAGCAGAAGAACTCCAGGTTCACCGGTCATCAGAATCGTCTGGATGGCATCCCTGAAACGGGGAGCATACCGAAACATCCCGAACCCTTCCTTATGCGTTCCATCATAGGACAGAGAGGCAAAGTGAATTATGCTCTGCACCATCCGATCAAAATGATACTCTCTGTATTCCTTCCTCATATACCCCTGCCCCTCTTTCCGGTTATAGGGAGATATTCGTGTTAATTCCCTCTTTGATGCGCTGTGCATAGAGCATCGCCCGCTCTTTTAGGATCCTTGAGTCAACTTTCTTGATGATCTCTTCGAGCGCCGGCAGTGCGTTACGATGAAAGAGGGTCAGTGCATCAATCGCCCGCTGACGCTCAAAGAGTATTCCGTCCATGACAAGCGCCCTTTCCTTCAGAACATCGATCGCAATCATCTCCCGACTCTGTTCACCCATCGTATCTTCCCTCCTCAACCAGCGTTTAAGCCTTCCATGAACGCATCGATGCGCATCTTGATCCTACCCTCTTCTACCAGAGGTCCGTACTCCCGTTCGATCCGCAGGCAGGGAATCCCCATGGCCTCCAGATCACGCTCAAACAGGCTGTTCTCAGATCCGTGCATGTCGCAGAACCGGATATTCTGGAGAATCACTCCCTGGACGTTCGCCTGTTGAATACGCTCCTTCATGAACGCCAGGCGCTGCTTGTAGTACCCGAACATGCGAGGACACATCGTGTGGGACAGGTACCGTTTGGCGATGCTCAGCAACGGATCTCCATCTTCCTCTGCGAGATCCGAATATGACCGCGATCCAAAGCAAAGCGTGTCGGCGACAACCATTCCACCCGAGGATTCAATCAAACGAACAAGGTCGATATCATCGTTGGCGCTTCCTGACAGCAGCAGGCGTTTTCGTCCGTGTATCCCATCCTTCGATTGGTCCAGTTCATCAATGAGGTCTTCAAGGATACGATTGTACAGATCACGTGGCATGGCGTTTGCTGAGATGATCACAGCCGTGGCGTCGGCACCGGTGATGGGAACATGCTCCCGAGAACGGAGTTCCTCGAGTCGCTTCAAGAGGGTTCTGCTTCTGTTGAACACCCGTATTGCATCCCTGAGATCCTCTGAAGCCACCGTGATTCCAAAATACTCCTCGATGCTTTCGAGGAGTATTTTTGTCTCCTCAACAAACCACTCAAGGCTGTACTGGGTCACTTTGTGGGGGACCCCGTAGTAGACGTGGAATCCCGGGAACGTCCCGCGTGAGTCCTCCACTGCTTTTCTCCAGCACTCATCAAGTCGCCGGATGGAGTCACATCCAGGAGTGAGGATGACACCATCGAGGAAGTCATACGCTCCCTCCCCTGCCAGTTGGAGGATGCACTTGGGAAAGCTGCAGATCACAGGCCCGAAATAGGTATCGGCTATGGACGTCGAGGTGGCGCCAATTCCTCTCATCCTGAAGGGGAGAAGGCCGGCTGCGGAGATGATTTCTTCAGGCACATAGGAGCACGTAAACCCAACGACCTGCTTTCCCTCTCTCTTCCATTGATCTACGAACCGGTTACTCAGAGATGTGGCGATATCCTGGAACCCCTTCAGCATACGTCCTCCATCTTTTTCCCTTGAGCACCACTGTAGCCCCTCATGATGCCTGCTCTCCGGGATAGAGCTCCCTCAGCCCATCAAGCAGAACTGGCATGACCTCAGCAGCAAGAGGTTTCAGCCCTTCGGTCACGTCCTTCAGAACCCATGCCGTGGCTTCCTTCAGGGCCACAGGATCGATATTCATGAAAAGGTTTTCCAGGAGACGGGGGAAAAAATCCGGTTTTTTTTCATGCACGGTGTTGAACAGGCCCAAGAACGTGTTGAACAACTGGCCGATCTCCTGGGTATCGATTTCTGCCAGCCCCCCCCTCAACTGATGCCGCAAAATCCTCTTCCAAAAGATTCGCAAAGACACCCAAGCGGCGATGGGAAGACCTGATATGGGGATTGGTCAGGGAAGAGGCACGCGAAACAAGATCAAGGACAAGCTCAGGACGCTCATCCATGATCTCTGAGACGGCATTCTCCCGTTCTTCTGCCATTTCCGCGGCGATGACCTTTACCTTCACAAGGAGCCCTGTATCCAGAGAGGACATGATTTCCCGAAGTTTTTCCGTGAAGTCCATCTGAAACTGAGGCACCCCGGCTTCACCCTGGAGCAGGCTTCCCGTGTGGATCTGGCGAGCCAGTTCCATCACGGTGTTTGCGAGTTCACCGATCGCTCGACCATCAATGCTCTTGGCGATAGCGAAAATGAGATCTGTGAAAAGATCAGGTGAAACAGTATTGAGCGGTGCGAGCACCTCCTTCATTGAACGCACGATGATGTTCCCCAGGGGATGAATCATTGATATGATTGTCCCGAGCTTTGCAGGATAAGTGTTCCAGATAAATCCCATCACCTTCCCGACAAGTTCCACTATGGGATCCTCAGCACGGTCCAGGCATTCCTTCAGTTCTCCAAAATCGGTGTTTGCAATGATCGCACGAAGCGGTTCTTCGAGGTGATCTGCAAGGTACCTGGGGTTCTGTGTCTGGAGGGCATTGAGATGCAGCGCACCCACCGTGATCAGCCTGCCAACCTTCTTATAATCGATATCGTTTTCCGGAGGTAAACGGTGAATACCGCTCTCGTCAGCCATCCTGAGCGCAATTCCGGAAAGTATTCTCCTCGCTCTGTTGCCCCCTGACCACGCAGACAGGACATTCCGGGACACGGAAAGCACCACGTTGTGAACTCTCGGTGACTGGATGAATTCCGTTATGAGGTTGCTGAGGAGTTCAATGGATTCATGTTCCAGACGCTTCAGGTCGAGTGCATTGTCAATACCTTCAGAGCGATCCTTCATCTCCATAGCATGTTCCCCCTGGTGAGTGTAGTGAGACACGATGCGCCACCTTTCTTCATGGTATCTGAAGTGAGGTGGCGTGCGAGGGTCGGGTTCTGTAATATCTCTCTATGGTGTGGATCCAACTCTGTGTGACGGCCCGGGATACAGGAGTCTGTACTCAAGGAGCGATCGCCCTCGGATTTGTGATCATCTCTTCCAACACCTGCAGAGCAATTGAATGACAACCTTTCTCTCATCACACACGGTGCTCCTTAAAGAAAGGGTGCCGTGACAAAGCTGTGACTGACTAGTCAGTCTTTATAATCGCCTGCCCCGCCCCTGTCAAGGGGTGCTCGCTTGTGACAGGCCTGTGAGGTCTGGGGTAAACATCCTTTGATGAACTAGGAATGCTTGCGCAAGAGAGATGTGCAGATCGGTGGTACCTTATTTCAGGCGCTGTGCCCAGTTCAAGACAAAGACCCTGGCAACAAGAAGCACGACTGGCTTCAAAACCCACCAGAGTAATTTCTGAAACCACGGATACGGCATGCGGTAGATGGTCTGTGCTATGAACCACCGCGTTGCTAATGCACGCCCAAGGGGACTGCACAGCACACGAACTCTGTACTGTCGAAATGAAAAGTCTCTCTTGTTGAACGCGTTTTGGATAGCGCGCGCAGCAAGATACCCATACCCCAACCCAAAACTGATGCCTTCACCGAAAACGGGATCTACACCTGCAGCATCTCCCACAAGTATAATTCGTGGTACAGAGAGACGATCGAAGGGAGAGAACACGCGGATAGGGTGCCCCCTTATCTCTGTTTTTTCAATCTGAATTCCACAGCGCTCCAACTCAGCCTTCAGAAGCTTTTTCATTACCTGAGGGTGCATCCCCGTCCGGACAGTGCTGTGATACATACCCCAGCAGCGCATTTTCTTGCCTTCATGCAGCGCAGGAAAGTCCCACATATAGCCAGCATTCCCCAAAGGTACGGAGGAAAAGTCGAAATAGGCATCCCTGGTGCTGTGGCAGCCCCCGTTCATCGGGGTGACGAGAACTTCAAAGGCACAGGAAGGGCAGACAGGTTCCCGACAGATTACCTGACGTCGAACCAAACTGTTCGTGCCGTCTGCCCCAACGACGATCTGTGCGCGAAAATCACCGTGATCAGTTGAGACGAGCACCTCAGTTTCAGTGGTCATCACCCTGTGAACGTTGACCCCTTCGGAAATGCTGATCCCCCGCTCGCGGGCTTTCATCGCCAACCAGAAGTCAAATTCATCCCTTTGGATACATTGCAGGATGTGGCTCCCCGGTATGTTCACGGTCAAGCCCCTGCCTTCATACTCGAAATACGCAGCTTCGGCGTCACTGTGGGAAATTTCTGAGACATCGAGGTTGAGTTTTCGAAGCAGGACTTCTGCATCGCCTACGAGAGCCCCGGCACACAGTTTCGGGCGGGGATACCGGGCTTTTTCGAGAACAAGAACACGGGTACGCTCGGGAGAGAATCGTTTCAGATGGAGGGCGGTGGAAATTCCTGCAGGGCCACCACCGATGATGATGACCTCCCAGTACATGGATCGAGTGTACGAGAAATACTCAGGGGTGTAAAGCTACAATGAAATAGATCCCTCTTGCACAGGGAACCCATCACTGTCATGCACTACTCTAAAGCGAGAACAAGTGCCCAGGACACGTGCTGATGGGAGACCGAGGGAAGACCTCAATAAGTCGTCGACCTCGAAAACTGTCACGCACCTGCGTGTGAAACCGTGATGGGGGCGTTCTGTTTGTCCCCTGTATTTTCGTGATGTTGGGCCCACCCTGACCTGACACACGACGGGACCTTCGGGACTCCGCACAGGGACTATCCTCGTGCAGGAGAACGTTTAGCGGAGAAACCCTACATCATCAAGATCAAGCTTCTTCAGTGTCTTGTCTGTTGGCACTCCGTTTTCGTCCCACCCCCTGAGCTTGTAATATTTCGGCAGCATCTTTGACAGCGGGACCTTGCTCTTCGGGTTTCCTGGAATCTGTTCCTCGTGCGTAAACCGTCTGGGAAGGCTGTCATCCTTTGCGGTCAAGCCTTCCCTGAGGTTGAAGAGTCGCTCCATGGTGTACCCTCTTTCACCGAGACTGAGCAGTTTTCCGAAATTCATTTCCATGCCCGTAGCCAGTTTCAAGGCCTTCGAATGAGGGAGGATGGGCAACTGGAATTTCATGAGCCAAGCCGGAAGCTTGAGCATCAGTTCAATGCTCATCCAGGAATAGGTCAGCAATTTCGTGGTGAGCCAGCTCATGAGTCTTGAATTTGGAATCTTGTAGAGAAAGGGCGGCAGGAAGGTCCATGACGTGAAGAGACAATTGCCGCCTGCACTGATGGCAGCGAGAAGATTCTGATCAAGGATCACATAGCCCGGCTTGGACCGGTGATGGTAGGGATCCAGAATTGCCGGGCCTGTTGCCTCGAAATAGATCACATAACCGCCATCAAGATGGCAGGCGCCCCGATTTGCCGTCGCATAGCCGAGGCCATGCCCCACAGCCCCCCTGGGTTCATACGCGGCGAGTTCCAGGCCCTTCGAATGGGGTGCGTACTCCTTCCCGCCATACTTCTCGGAGAGAAACCGGACCCCTTCCGCCAGATCGTTTCCAATGCCCTTGCGAAATGCAATGTCTTGGAAAATCTGCGAGATGTTTTCCTTCTTGCCGAATTCAATCCCATTGTCCCAGAGCCCCTTTTCGTTCAATTCCGCTGCAAAGCCCATGATCGTGCCAACGGAGATGGTGTCGATTCCGAGGAGGTCAAGCTCGTAGTTCCAGCGGATGATGGCGTCCATATCGTTGATGAGCATGTTGGATCCCAGGAGGCAGAGAATCTCATACTCCGGTCCCTTGATTTCCTTCCCGTCGAGCTCGACAACTCGTGCACAGCGGATTGGACAGGAAACACACCCGCTGTTCTTTACCAGACGTTTTTCGGCAAGGGTCTGTCCCGTAAGGAGATGTGCGTCCTTGAAGCTACCTGAAGAAAAATTCTTCGTCGGAAGCGCGTTGTGGTCGGAGAGAGATTTCAAGAACCCAGAGGTCCCGAACCGGGGTGCGAAGTCACCCGTTGCAGGATGAGCCTGGAGCATCCCGAACCAGCGCTTGGTGAGCTCCTTGAATCCATCAGGGTCGTGAAGCTGAATCTTCTTGTTCCCCTTAGCCACGATACCCTTGAGGTTCTTGGACCCGAAAACTGCACCCATACCCGTTCGTCCATGGCACCGGTCCTGCGAGATAACAATGGAGAACTTGACGAGATTCTCTCCAGCGGGACCGATCACCATCTTTCCCGCCTTCTTGTCACCCATCAGTTCCTTGGTCTCCTCGGTGTCTTTCCCCCAGAGATCCTTTGCATCCTTGATAGTCACCTGGTCTTCATGGATATCTATGAACATCGGTTTCTTGGCCTTACCCCGAATCACGATTCCATCCCAACCTGCACGCTTCAGGTGTATCCCAAAATTTCCTCCGCTGTTGGAGTGGCCGATGGCTCCAGTCAGAGGGCTCTTGGCGGAAAGGTCAAAACGGCTTGAAGACGGTGCCCCCGTTCCTGTCAGAGGGGAGGTCATGACGACCAGGATGTTTTCCGAAGAGAGCGGATCAGTGCCTGGCTTCAGTTCGTCCCAGAGTATTTTTGTGGCAAGAAACCTGCCACCAACGAACCGCTCTCTGTCTCGATCAGAAACTTCGTAGGTACCAGTCTTCCCGGACGTGAGATCGATATCCAGGATTTTCCCCATATACCCTTTATATCTGCTTGCCATGCGATATCTCCCCCTCCTCGGAATTTTAACCCTCACTGCAACCTATCCACGGGGTTGGCGGGCCCATCAGGACGAACGGAGCAGGATTGACGGCTCCACCGCCTAAGGCCATGTGTCCCATACAGATAAAGAGATGGTCATTGATCTGCCTCACCTCATCATGCATGGAGTGAACGATTCCTGAATTATGTGGGCTGTAGTCAAGATGAAACGCTGGTTTCCTGTCGATGGTGGAGGGCCCGCAGTAGCTATTGAATTTTCTCATTCTGCTCAGAGTCCCTTTCTTCGAGAATATGTTGTATCCCCAGCCCCGCTGATCTTCAAAGGGGAAAAATGCCTTGCCTTCCCAGTGCCCAGAACCAAAGAAGTGGTGGGTATAGAATGCTGCGCTGGGCGCAAGAATGCCCAATGGAAGAAGTTCGGCTCGATACTCCCCGTTCATGCTGGCGAAGTCAGGGGCAGGAGCAGCATGGAAAAGCTGCATCACTTGAGCTTTAGTAAGCCTTTGAATATCCTTGAGCGTTGCCTTCTCTGGCGAGATGCCAAGAATTTCTTCCACGGATCTGCCTTTGTATCCTCCAAGACCGTTCTGCAGAATATTAATGATGGTGAGAACGACATTTATCAGCACAAACGCTCCGATACCGATCAATCCCGTTTTGAGTTTAGTCATACCCTCTCCTTTGCGCTTTACGTTCCAGCCCAGATTTCGTTAACATGAGCCGCCTTGCCATCAAGCTTTCTTATGGTCCCCCACGTTGCGGTCCAGCATGCTTCCCTCTGTGGAGCATGCATCATGGAGTTACCTACTCGAAATTTCCTGCAGTGTTTTCCACCGGATGGAACACGTGGGAAAACACCACACTATCGATCCGCTCCTCAGCGTATCATGTCTCTTCTGAATACATGCTCTCGATGATATCCTTGTATTTCTCATTGACAACCTTACGCTTCACCTTCAGAGACGGGGTCAATTCCCCGGTATCCGTGGTAAATGATTCCTTGATGATCCGATACTGTTTGATCGTTTCAACGCGGGCCAACTGCTGATTGACCTCTTCCACCGCCTTATCAATGATGGAGCGAAATTCCTTTCGATCGTAGAGTTCAATGGGATCCTTGAATTGCAAACCCTCAACCGTGGCGATTCGTTCCATCTCCTCTCGATTCAAGGTGAAGACGGCAGAGAGGAATCTTCTCCGGTCACCGATGATAACGACGTTTTCGAAGATCGGGTTCTTCATGAACAAGCCCTCGATGTTCTGCGGTGCAATATTCTTGCCCCCGGCAGTGATGATGAGATCCTTCTTCCTGTCCGTAATGGAAAGGAACCCATCCTTGTCGATGACCCCGATGTCTCCTGACATCAACCAGCCATCCTCGGTGAAGGCTTCCTTCGTCTGTTCAGGCATCTTCCAGTATCCCGAGATGACATTGTCCCCTTTGATGAGGATCTCGCCATCAGAGGCAATCTTGACCTGATTGCATGGCAGGGGTTTTCCCGTCGTGCCGAATTTGTAATCGCTCAAGGTATTCAACGAGGTGGGGGCAGTGGTCTCCGTCATACCATACCCCTCGATGACGAAGATGCCGGCGGCGTTGAAGAAATCTGCAATATCCCGAGACAGAGGCGCTCCAGCGGCGGTCATCCACCGCACCCTTCCTCCCAGCTTTTCACTGAGCTTCTTGAAAACAAGGGGATATGCAATGGAGTACTGGAGTTTGAGGCCCGCGGGAAAGGGCTGCTTCTGTTCCTTCAGCTTACTCACCTGCGCACCGACATTCTGTGCCCACCCGAACATCTTCTGCTTCCACGGGGGCTGCTTCTTCACCTCGGACATGATCTTCGCGTAGATCTTTTCGCAGACCCTGGGCACTGCAAGGACAATGGTCGGTCTCTTCGCAGCAATGTCTTCCACGATGGTATCGAAGCTTTCCGTGTAGTGGGCAGTTATACCCACCTTCATCCCATAGAAATGCCCGGCGACCCTCTCGAACACATGGCACAGCGGGAGGAAAGGCACTGTCTCATCGGTCTCGTAGGCAGGAACAACGGCATCGAGTCCGTCAAAGACCGCAAGGATATTCTTGTGAGAAATCATGGCGCCCTTGGGAGGCCCGGTCGTTCCCGAGGTATAGACAAACGTGAGCAGATCATCGGTCTTGATCTCGTCTGTCAATTTTTCAAAAAGCCCTTTCTCCTTGTCCTGGAGTTCCCGTCCCATGTTCTGGAGCTGCTGCAGGGTCATGATCTTGGGGTTTCCAAGGTCGCATCCCTCCGGTTCGATGACAACGATCTTCTCCAGCATCGGACACTCATCGAGGTGAGCGATGGCCTTTTCAACAGCGACAGCATTCTCCGCGATAAAAACCCTCGAGTCGGAATTATTGAGGATATACGCAACTTCGTGAGCGGGAAGGGTAACGTAGATGGGAATGGTGCAGGCACCGATTCCGATGATCCCCATATCCGACCCGATCCACTCGAGCCTGTTTTCAGAGAGCAAGGCCACACGATCACCACGCCGTATCCCGAGACTGTAGAGCCCGAGGCCGATGGAACGGGCATTGTCGTAGTATTCGGACCAAGACCAGCCATGCCAGACACCTTTTGTGCGCTTTTCTGCGGCGAGACGACTGCCGTATTTCTGAGCCTGCCTTCTAAAAATCTGTGCTAAATTTTCTTTCACGTCACCCTCCTCTTCCTTTGATGTTTTTATAATACACCCTCCTGAAGCCTATTCTTTCTCATGGACCAATGCATCACCGCAGTGTCTGAAATATTCCAGGAGGCATGATTGAAGCTCTTAACACAGACCACTCCCACAGGTATCCACGCAGGAAGGTTCAGAAAGGATTCCTTTGATAATTGGTCTATTATCCAATTATTTAATTGGTCAGCCAACCAAACCCCCCGCATAATAATAAAAACCTCTTCTTCCCTTTCCTGAAAACAATCTGAATTATGCTCAGTGAACTCGAATGATATCTGTATATCTATACTATGCTCGTTCTTTTCTGTCAATATTTCACCGTAAAAGAATCCGGTGCAACACACGCCCGCTCTATCTTCGAAAGACCATTTATTTCATGACATCAAAACGGTTTTTTCTCGCAGACATCGTTTCCGATTCCGCACGTCGCATCACGCGCATGCCAAATCCAAGAGGCATGGCTGCCTCCAGGCCTCAGCACTCCTTAGGATACCTCTTCTTGCGCATCATCTGCAGAGGCCCTCGAATATCGGCAATCTCCTCCGCTTTTTTTTAAGATGAAGTGATTGCACATTTATTATCGGGCACTCCTCTCGTCCGATTGCCCGTGGTCTCTCTGGAGAACACGGTTCCCGGGTACGAGACGAAGTACCTCTTCCACCGAGCGTCGTGGTCCGAGCCCGAGGGTTTTCCTGGTCTTTTGATCGTCAACAACCCACGGATATCGAATACCGTCGAGGGCAGCCGAAGGGCCTTCGATGAACGGAGCATGGAGTTTCCAGAGAAGATCGACAAGGGGGTAGAGCATGCAGCTGGGAATCCCGATGAGCGTTTTTCCCAAAATGCGGGCGAGTGTGTCCAGACGTATCGTTCCTGCTCCGACGGCATGAAAGTACCCTTCGGCACCAAGCTGCACCACCCGGGTAAAGACTTTCGCCACATCGTCTTCATGGACGAACTGCAGTTCAGGCCTGCTCCTGCCCACAGCTATGATAACTGGCATTCGCGTAAGGTAGCGGGAGATGTAATTATTGACATTCGGACCCCAGACAATCGCCGGGCGAACCACCGCCACCCTGGTTTCAGGGTGTTCGATCCTGAAAGATCTGACCATGGATTCCAATTCAAACTTGTCGGAGATATACCCCAGTCTGGGATGGGGATATGGAAGGTCATCCTCCTTGCTCCACCGAGGAATGGGAGAAGGTCTCATGAATATGGTCGTTGAAGAGGCGATTACCAGCTGCTCGACAGCACATTCAGAGGCTGCGGCAAGGATAGTGCGCGTCCCGTCGATATTGATGCTGTGCATCAGTTCCGTGTCATGAATCGCATCGACGATGAATGCGAGATGTACAATCTTTTCGGTACCGGTTCGTTGAAGAATGCCCGGTATTTCAGAATCTCGAACATCCATGCAGTAAAAGTCCAGTTTGCCGAAGAAAGTCGAAGGAGGCTTCACGTCGATCCCGACAATCTTGGAGACGTGCTCATCCCCCTCGAGCGCTGCGAGCAGCCGCTGACCAAGGTATCCTGAACAACCGGTGAGAGCAACGACACTCATGAACACACCCCCTAGGGTTCAGCCGTAGTGAACCAGGCCACCGATACGTTCGAGAAACTCATCAACAGCGGCGGTTGCGTCTTCAATCTCGACAGTAAGTGCCTTCTGTGGGCAGCTAGTTACACACCAGCCACAGCCCTTGCATTTCTCCGAATCATGCAAGGCCTTCCCGTTTTGAAACGTGAAGGCCTTGACGATACATGCCTCCACACAGTCTCGTGTGGTGCAGTCCGTGCACTTTTCTGGGTCAACAGAGACCGTGACCCCCTTGAGCCGTACAATGGAGTCCATCACCTCCTGGGGAAAGAACTTTGCGGAATTCATGACCGTGCAGCAGCAGTGGCAGCAGAAACAGACCGTGAGGAGGTGCCCCGTGTTCGGGATTCCGTAAAACAGGTTGTCCATGAGAACCCGGCCCACCATGGGAGTCAAACCAAGCTCCACCATGTACCGCGCATGAGAGATGGCCTCATCTACGCTCAAGGGGGTGGCAATCCAGGGTTCAATGGTCATCGTTGACCGCCCCATGAGAAGGCAGGCCTTCTCAATGGGGTAATTCGTGCAGCCCGTTGCGTCCCTGCAATGGCAGCGATTTATCGTGACTCGGTACGCAGATCGCTTGATAATTTCCTCAAGCGCCACCAGGGGCAGATGAAGACTCTCGGGGGTCTGTAATTCTTCGTTGATGGGAAGATAGGAACTGAAGTTTCGCACACCGAATCAGTTCAAGTCAATAGAGGTATTTTCAAGGATATCCATAAGGTAGAAGAAGTGATGGACATCGGTATCTGATGAAAATAGCTGACTTGACAGCATGACGAT
>DSBG01000043.1 GCA_011046135.1 Deltaproteobacteria bacterium | reverse complement strand
GGATATGCTGAACGATCACGCAGAGGCTGTATGAGATGGCCCGCAGTCCCGGGTGCACCACATCCTGGGTCACGGCTGCAGCAGCAGGCACGAAGGCAACGATGGCGATGCCGCCTGCAAGCATCAGGATATACTGCGGAGTGCCGGTAAGGAAGGTGAATGCCACGAAAAAGATCACCGTGGTCACCAGAGAGGAAAGGCCGGAGAACACCAACCGGGCATTGGCCCTCCTGGAGAGCCACTTGTCGGCCAGGTATCCTCCCAGCGGAGCACCGACGATCGCGAGCATCATGATGGTGCCGCTCTTGATCCCTGCCTGACTCATGGAGATGTCGTAGAAGCGATGAAAGTAGGTGGGGAGCCAGCTCATCAGGGAGGTGGTAACAAAGGTGTTGCCTGCAAATGCCAGGTAGGTGATGAGAAGGGAAGGGGTGCCCGTGAATTCTCTGAGAATGTCCTTGAACCCCATCTTCCTGCTCATGCCCGTGATCTTTTCTGTTCCCACCGTCTTGACAAGATCCACGGTCTGATAGTCCTTGACCCTCAAAAATATCAGTCCGAGAAGGATACCGGGTATGGCGACGAGCCAGAAGGCGTAGCGCCATCCAAAATGTTCTGCAACGATGGCGCCGATGGCAATTCCCAGTGCACTCCCCAGGGGGATGGATGCGTTCCAGAGCCCCATGACAGCAGCGCGTTTTTTCTCGGGGAAGAGGGCTGCGATCATAGCGGTGCCGCCAGGAGCGAACCCTGCCTCGCCGATGCCGATTGCGGTACGTGCAGCAAAGAGCTGGGTGAAGTTCCGGGTGAACCCGCAGACTGCTGTGGAAAGGCTCCACACAATCGCCATGAGGGCGATGCTCTTGCGTCTGCTCCACCGGTCTATGAGAACGGAGAAGGGGAGTGAAAACACCAGGATCGCCCAGTATGCGGCAGAAACGAGCAGCCCGCACTGGGTGTCCGAGATGCCCCATTCCTCTCCGAGAAAGGGAAAGACTGAAACCACGACGAGACGGTCCATGTAGTTGAACATGTAGAGAAGAAAGAGCAGGAAAAATACATAGTACGAGTACTTCTTCGTGACCAGGTACCCTTGAGAATCATTCTGCATACCATGCGCTCCTTTCACACTCAGGGGACATATCAGCTCGCAACGATCAGCTCACCCTTGGCTATTCACCGACCCCTCATATCGGACGGGGTCACGGCGAGAATCGTGCATACAAGAGTCTTCACGCCTTGTAACTGCCCAGGTTTGCCAGGGCGATACTGCCGGGACTGATGGTATCCGGGTCGGTCAGCACGTTGATGCAGGCCGTCTTTCCTGATGAGAATGCTTCTTCAAGGGCGGGCCGGATATCGCCGGGCGTTCTCACCTCGAGGCCGACGCCGCCTAAGGCAGCGACAAGCTTGTGGTAGGGGACATACCCGATCTCGGTGCCGGTTTTGATTGAGTGCCCGATCTTGAGCTGCTGGCTGTGACGGATCATGCCCCAGCCGAGATCGTTCGAGATAACCACCACGATGGGGATGTCTTTTCTCAGAGCTGTCTCAAACTCCATGAAATTGAACCCGATGGATCCGTCTCCGGAGAAGAGGCAGACCCGTTTTCCGGGATGGATGAGTTTGGCCGCATTGGCATAGGGGAGCCCCACGCCGAGGCAGCCGTAGAGGTTAGAGTCGAGGTAGTGGCCGGGCCTGCGTATCGTCCTGGTCATACCCATCCAGACCTGGGCATCTCCGCCATCGGCAACGACGATGTCATCATCCCTGTTTAAGAAGCTGTTGATCTCGTGGGCGACGCGTATGGCATGGATGGGGATTGCCTCGCTTCTCCACAGGGGAGATGTCTGCTCCTTGGCCTCCCTGTCCGCTTTCCGAAGCGCCGCGACCCAGTTTGAAAAGGCAGCCCTCATGTTCTCAGCGCTTCCCTGAGCCTCGATCAAGCGGTTGCACTCCTTGAGCAGTGCTTTGATGTCGCTCATGATCGCGAGGTCTATACAGCGGTTGCGGCCGATCTCCTCGGGCTCGATATCCACCTGAACGAGCTTTGCTTCAGGGCTGAACACGTCGCCGAAAATGTAGAAGAGATTCATCCGTGAGCCCAGGAAGATCACGAGGTCGGCCCCGGTATTGGCAAGCAGCGCAGCCCCAGGCCTGATGGCCAGCGATGACTCGAAGCACAGCGGGTGTGTGTCGGGGATGGTTCCGCGTCCCAGAGAAGAGGTCAGGGCGGGAATGCCGGTATTCTCGACGAAGCGCACCAGTTCTTCTCCTGCGTCGGAATACCATGCACCACTGCCGCCAATCACCAGCGGTTTTTGTGCCTGCTGGATCATCTCGAGAATCCTGCGTGCGCCGTCGAGATCCACCGGGCATGAGCCGCAGCACGAGGTGGAGAGTTTTCTGACCTTGACGGGATTCGCTGGGGCATTGAGGACATCGACGGGGAGTTCGAGGTAGACCGGCCCTGGTCGGCCGCTGATGGCATGACGGTAGGCGAGGTCGAAAAATTCAGGGATCCGTTCCGGATTGTGGCACACGAAGGCCTTTTTCACCATGGGCTCGATTACCGGGGCCTGGCGCATGTCCTGGAGATCAAGTTTCTCCACGGACTCCAAGCCCACACTGCCGGAGATGAGAACGAGTGGTGAGTGTGCGAGTCGGGCATTGGCGATTCCCGAGAGTGCATTGGTGAATCCTGGACCTGCCGTCACCATGGCAATGCCCGGGGTTCGTTTCATTCTCCCGTAGGCCTCTGCCATGAATACCGCTGACTGCTCATGACGGGTATCGAACAGCTGAACCGGCGAGGTTTCAAGGTGCTGGTAGATCGGGGTTATGTGTCCACCGCTGATGGTGAACACGTACTCGACTCCCCGATCAATAAGGGCCTCGGCCGCAAGTTTCCCTCCCGTTGCCTGATCCATGCGCACACCTCCTTTGTATTACAGTTCCATCAACTGGCCGCCGGTAATGTTGATCGCCTGCCCGGTCATATAGGAAGACTCGTTCGATGCCAGGAAGGCAACCAGGGATGCAACTTCACCGGGGTTACCAATGCGGTCCAGGGGGATAGTCGTACACATCACCTGTTCCCGCTCCTCAACAGTGGAGCCGTAAAACTGTGCCTCCAGACCGAACCGCCATTGCTCCAGATCTGTCCTGATCTGACCGGGACAGATGGCATTAACCCGGATCCTGTTTCCTGCCAGTTCCTTTGCCATGACCTTGGTGAGCATGATGACCCCCGCCTTTGCCACGGCATAGGCCCCGTTGAACAGGGGAGGCACCTTGCCTGCGCGGGATGCCGTGTTGATGATGGACCCACCACCGGACATCATGAAAGGGAGAATTGCCCGGGTGACCCTGAACACCCCGTGCAGGTTGACATCAATGGTTCTCATCCAGGCAGCTTCATCATAGGTGTGTACGGCATTGGGCACGCCGAAGGATGCCCCTGCATTGTTGCACAGGATGTCAACATGATCGAATGCCGTGCGAACATCCTGTAACATGTCGCTGACAGATGAGGGACAGGTAACATCCAGATTGACTGCAAAGGATTTCACGTGGAATTTCTCAGAGAGTTCCTCCGCGATGGAGCACATCTCATCCCAGGTCCCCGTACTCACCTGGCTGTTTTCACAGCCGATGGTGCCCAGATCGGCTATGACGACATTCGTTCCACAGGAAGCCAGTTTCTCCGCGATGGCATAGCCGATTCCTGATCTCTTCCCCGCCCCGGTGATGAGCGCAGTCTTATCCTTCAGATCTGGATACATGAACCCCTCCTTTTGTGATGCAGTGCATGCAATGCCATCTGCCCGCTTTCACGAAAAAGCTCTTGCCTCTCACTGTCTTGTGCATGCCACAGTGCACAAGGCGAGGCGCTCATTGAACCACATTCAATGAATGAAAGGTATTCATTAATCTCCCGGGTGTCAATATGAATTTTCCTGAGGAAATGCAGTCCAGGGGAATAAGATGGACCAACATTTTTTGCTTCCTGGGGCCGGCCAGATCAAAAAAACACTGCCCGGGCCCGCAGGTGTACAGGGGACTTGGTCTTCTTGAAGCAGTTGATGTGTGTTTTTGTCAGGGATCGGGCCGGAGGCGGCGGAGATCCTTCGGACACAGGGTTCTCAACAGCATCCGGCCCAGATTAGGTAATCCTGGCGGCTCTTACTGACCGCCCTTGAGGGCAACGAACCCCTGGGCTGCCTGTCCGGTGTCTGCGGGAGTTCCTGCAATCTGAGAAAGGTAGGCAGAGCCAAGCTGCTTGATGTGGTCGCTCACATTGTCAAAATAATTGTAGTGGGTCTGTTCCTCATCGATGATGGCCTCGAACAACTTCATGCTGGTGCTGTCGCCGTTGTCCCGGCACACGAGGAGAAACTGGTTGTACACGTCAATCGTGTCGTCTTCGAGTTTCGCGTCGAACGGAAAGACCCCCTCGATCTTCTGCCCCTTGGCAACTTTTCCTGCCAGTTCAGTGGTGGGTTCACCACCCAGTTCCTTGATCCGTTCAGCGAACATTTCAGCATGGCGCATCTCATCGATGGCGATGAGCTTGACCTTTGCAGCCAGGTCTCCGTAATCCATGTCGTCGAGGTTATAGTGCTGGTTCATGTACTGGTGGATCGCCTGCAGTTCCATGGAACGTGCTTTGTTGAGAACATCGATAACGTTCTTTCGCCTTTTCTCCCGAGCTGACTCTGTCATATACCCTCCCTCTAGTGGTAGTGGCCTGAAATCCGGCAAGAAGGTTCTTGGGACCAACCTCCTCCTCTGTGGAATCCAGTCACCATATAATATGGTTCTCGGCTCCCTTCAAGTCAAGTCCGTCAGCGTGCTCATCCTCGATTCTTTTTCTTGAAACGGCCGTTTTTCGTGGCAGGTCTCTTCCTGTGAAAAAAACGGTAGATCGCATTCCAGAACAGCCGCACCAGGACGTGCGCACTGAGTGCTGCCACAGAGGAAAAGATCAGCGAGCCGATCCACAGGTAGAGAGTCTGCTGGAGAAACCGGGCGGGTTTTGCCTCAACGGTGTACAGGTCAATAATATCCCTCAGGAAGGGAACCGTATGGACGAGAGTGTTGCCGAAATTCATTGCTGCGCCGTAAATCGGTATGGCGGTCACGGGATTCGTGATCCAGCACGCAGCCAGCGCAATGGGCAGGTTGACCTTCCAGTAGATAGCCCCGAAGGTGACCAGGAGCATCTGAAACGGGATAGTGGGGGTCAGCGCGACGAAGAGCCCGAGGGCAAGGCCGCCCGAGATTGATCTCTTGTCGATCTTCCACAGTGCGCTGGCAAAGATCTTCTCTCCCAGGATGCGGTAGGCATGGGTGTCCCTGAGGCGTTCCCTCAGTTCGTGCTCTTTCTCCCGCCATTTCTTAAGCCACATACTGGTGCTCCCTTCGAGATGTCCGTAGCTGTGCGATCATGCGACCAGGATCACGATGATGCCTGTGCCGTCGGCTCTTCAAAGAAGGTTCGGTTCTTGGCGATTCCCCTCAGGAGCCTGCCGAGGACATCGTCCCCGGTTATGATCCGCTTCTCGTCGTTCCACACCAGGATCACGTCTTCATCAAGTACGTCATCCTCGCCATGGACCGGGTACACCTTCAGCCGGGGGAGGATTTCGCCCAGCCGCGTCCCCGGGTCCCTCACGACGATGGGCTTATGGCAGTGCCGGTACGGGTTGAATTTTGGGCCGTTGAACAGGGCGTCGCGGATGAACTCGTCGGAGTCCAGCACGATCCCCGGCTCCCCACGGTCATCGACGAGTACGATCCACTTCTTGCCGGAACGATGGATGCGGGAGAGAACCTCATCGGAACAATCCTGCGTGATGGGGGGGAAGACAGGCCTGTTGTCACGGAAATCGAGGCTCATGATACTCTCCGGATCGAGAAGCTCTCCTTCCTCCGTTACAGGAACGTCGTCCATGGCCAGAAAGTTCAGGGCACCCCTGCCTTCGACAAGATCTATGTCGGTTTCGGGAGACTCCATATGGAGCTTGATGAGCCGTTTCAGATCCTTTTCCTTGAAAAACGAAATCGCTTCAGGGCCGAGCCACCTGTCGAGGACAAGGGCCGTGGGTTTTGCGATGGGAAACAGGAGGAGCTGGTAGAGGCGCAGCATCGGGGTAAGCAGCGACGCAATGCGCAGCGCATGGCGTGAGAAGTATGCCTGGGGCAGAATCTCACCCACGATGGTGATAAGGACGGTGGAGAACACGAATGCCGTAACCCCGGCGAGGACCGATCCTGAAAGGAGTGCCAGGAGGACGTTCACCGATACGTTTCCCCACAGGATCGTGACCAGGAGAAAGTTTGCGTCCTCTCGCAGCGCCAGGACCCGTGCTGCCCGTGTGTTGTTCTTCGCAGCCTCGATCTCGAGTTCGAGCTTGCTCACGGTGAAAAAGGCCAGGTTCAGGCCCGAGAGCATCGCTGATTGAGAAATACACAGGATGATCCCTGTCCAGATGAGCATGGTCACGATTCACGCCTCCGGAAACGTTCGTGGGCATCATAGATGAAGTCGTATCGCTCAGCAAGCACGAGTATCTCAAAGGTTGTACCTCGGTGCTTCGAGAACGGGTACCCGGGACAGCGGCGGCACAGGAAAGCCCGTTGATCATCCGGCCCTGGGTTCGTTGACGCTGTCTTCGTGCTCATGGTATGGTTTTGTCTTCACGTGATCCGACGCCGAGGAGGTTTCGTGGACAGAACAAAAACCTTTCCCAGGAAACGGACCTTTTACGATGAGTATCCTGATTACACCCGCGAGCAACTGGAACTCCCCGAGCGCACGCGCAGCCGTTTGCGTGACCGCCTCACCGTGCTCTATGGCGAGCGTTCTGCAGAGACGTGGCTGCCAGAGTTCGAACGGATACTCACGGTCCATCACGCCCACAAACCCCCTGAGATGGTCGAGAAGGAACAGGACTATGACCCGAGGGAGCGGTTCTGTGAAGAGCACATGATCCTCATCACCTACGGGGACAACGTGACAGGCGCCGGAGAGACCCCGTTGTCATCCCTGCACCAGTTCGTGAACACCTACACCCGGTCCATGATCAACACCCTGCACATCCTGCCGTTCTTTCCCTTCTCGTCGGACAGGGGGTTTGCGGTGATCGATTTCCGGCGCGTGGATGCGAAGCTCGGCTCCTGGGACGACATCCGCGAGAAGAAGCAACGGTACGACCTGATGTTCGATGCGGTCATGAACCACTGTTCGTCGCGCAGCGAGATGTTCCAAGAGTTCCTCAACGGCAATCCCCGCTACAGGGATTTTTTCATCGCCTTCGATTCCCCCGACGAACTCACCGAGGACCAGCGCCACAAGATCTTCCGGCCACGGACCTCGGACATCCTGACCCGCTTCGAGACGATTCATGGGCCGAAGCATGTCTGGACCACGTTTTCCGAAGACCAGATCGATCTGAATTTCCGGAACCCAGCGGTTCTGCTCCAGGTTCTCGAGAGCATCCTGTTCTATGTCCGGCGCGGAGCCGACATTCTGCGCCTCGATGCCGTCACGTACCTCTGGGCGGAGCCCGGCACTGAATCCATTCATCTCAGGCAGACCCACGAGATCGTGAAGCTCATTCGGGATGTGGTGGATACGGTTGCCTCCGGAGTCGCCCTGGTGACGGAAACCAATGTCCCCCACCGGGACAATGTCTCGTATTTCGGCGACGGCTCTGATGAGGCCCACATGGTCTACAACTTTGCCCTGCCGCCACTGGTGCTCCATGCCTTTTACCGGGAAGACACCAGCATCCTTTCCAGGTGGGCAGAGGTTCTGACGACACCCTCTGATCAGACAGTGTTTCTCAACATCCTCGACACCCATGACGGTATCGGTCTCATGGGGGCCAGGGGCCTCCTTCCGGAAGAAGATCTCCAGTACATCATCGAGACTGCGCGCAACAGGGGGGCCCTGATCTCCCTCAAGACGACCCCCGAGGGGACAGAGGAACCCTATGAGATAAATTCCACCTGGTGGAGCGCAATCAATCCGGAGGCAGGCGAAGAACCTCTGGATCTCCAGGTGCGGCGGTACCTGGCATCCCGCAGCATTGCCCTGGTTCTTCGGGGTGTCCCGGGCATCTACATCCATGGGGCCCTCGGTTCTTCCAATGACTATGCCGCCTTTGAGGCATCGGGTGTCAAACGGGATGTGAACAGAGGGGTGATCGATGCAGAAGACGTGGAGGAAGAACTGCTGGACCCGGAATCCAAGCTCTCCCTCCTGTTCAGGTACGGCATTGACCAGGTCCGTGTCCGCCGCAACGAGCGGGCCTTCCACCCCCAGGGGAGCCAGCGGATTCTGATGCTCTCTCCCGGGGTGTTTGCCGTGCTCAGGGGTTCACCCGAAGGGGATGAGCACATCCTCGCTGTAACCGGTGTCACGGGAGAAGCCCTCGAGATCCAGGTCTCCCTGAAGCATCTGGGTGTGGATCGGGCCCGGTGGACGGATCTGCTCAGTGACAGGGAATGCAATGCCGAAGAGGGGATTCTCTCGCTGACGATCAGGCCCTACGGGGTTGTCTGGCTCAAGCCGTCTCTTCACTGATCACGGCACAAGAAGCCCCGATCTGCCCTCAACCCAGGGGCTTACGCATCAGCACGATGTCCTTCTTCGGGATTTCGCACAGCCAGCCGAAGTCTGACGCGATGCGGTAAAACGTTTCCTCACGGTAAAACACCACGTGGGTGGGCTCGCGCCGGTAGTGCCAGTTGGGAAAGGATGCATCGTCCGTCTGGAAACAGGTCATGATGCCGAGCCACCCGCCGGGTTTCAACAGGCGTTGAAGGGTGATGAACTCTCGTGCCGGGTTATGGAAGTGTTCGACCACCTCGGTGCAGGTGATGAAATCGTAGGATCGTTCAAGCGTGCAACCGTCCGGATGAAAAAACGGGTCGTAGAGGTGCACACGATGGCCGGCCTCGACCAGCATGCAGGCCAGGGCAGGGCCGGGGCCACAGCCATAGTCAAGTCCCTCCTGGCCGGGATCAAGCCGCTCCAGGAGTGGTTCTGCAAGCCTGCTGAGGAAGCTCCGGTAGCCCGGGTCGTCCGGATTGTTTTCGTGGAGGAGGTACCTTTCCCGTTCACTCGTTCCATCGGGGAGCTGTGAGGGGTCGAGAAACGTTGCCTGGCAGCGCCGGCAGCGCCAGTAATCCTTTCCTTCGACAGAGATGAAGGGCACGGCGTTCCCCGTGGTGCAGACCCGGCACCGGTTCATTTCGTGCAGCTCATGGTTCTTGTCTCTCTGCAGGAAACACCGAGAGTCTTCCTTTTACCCGTGCGTCCCGGTGACTGAACAGGGCGGGTTCTGTTACGGAGTCTGCGGCAGGTCGTTGTGTTCATGGCTCGCACAGTAGTGTTCCCTGAACCTTGCGGTGATTTCCCGGAGATCCGGACTCAGTCGCTGTTTCACCTGGGTGATGATTTCCGCCGGAACCTCTCCGTAGAAGGCCTCGGCAATGCCGCCCGTGATGCATGCAAGGGTGTCGCTGTCCCCGCCCAGGGAGACGGCGTTACGAAGCGCGTCTTCGAAGGAGGTCGAGCCCAGGAAGGCGATGATGGCCTCGGGAACGGTGCCCTGGCACGACACGTCAAAAGAATAGGTCGGGCGGATGTCATCGACAGTCCTGGTGAGGTCGTAGCCAAATCGACCCGATATCTCGTCCCTTATGCGGTCCCTGTCCCGGAATGTTCTTGCCAGTAGGATTGCCAGTGCCGTGGCCTGGGCCCCCTTGATCCCTTCCGGATGGTTGTGCGTAATCTCGGCACTTCGGGCTGCTTCGCGCAGGACCTCCTCTTCGCGGTCGAATGCAAACCCCACGGGACTGACACGCATGGCAGATCCGTTTCCCCAGCTGTTGTATGGGTGCGGGGCATCCGAGTGGAGCCAGTGGAAGAAGGAACCGCCGTAGCCTGCATAGGGATGCCGACGGCCGATCTCTCGGATGGAGTTTTCATACGGTCGACCAGTCAGGATAGCCTCTGCCACGGCAACGGTGAGAACCGTGTCGTCGGTGAAGACGCTTTCGGAATGGAAGAGGGGAAAGTCCTTGGTCTTGATCGGCCGGGATTCGTAGACCGACCCGACGATGTCCCCTGCAATGGCCCCGATCATTCGGGGCCTCCCGGGGTGAAGAATGGATGTCGATAAAGGATCACGTTGTGGTTCATGCACATGCCGATCTCCCTCATGCAGGCCAGAAGAAGAGAATCAGGGGGATGCCCATGACGACGATCAACAGCTCCAAGGGCAGGCCCATGCGCCAGTAGTCACCGAACTTGTATCCCCCTGGTCCCATCACCAGGGTGTTCGACTGGTGGCCGATGGGGGTGAGAAAGGCGCAGGATCCGCCTACAGCGATTGCCATGAGGAATGGATCGATGCTCGCGTTCATTCCCTGCGCGATGCTGATGCCAATAGGTGCCATGAGCACCACGGTGGCGGCATTGTTAATCACGTCCGACAGGAACATCGTCACAACCAGGACAATGCCGATGGTTACCCAGACAGGCAGTCCGTCTCCATTGCTCAAAACAAAGGATGCGATGAGGCCCGCTCCACCCGAGGTTTCAAGGGCGCCGCCAACGGGAATCATGGCACCGAGCAGTACGATGACGGGCCAGTCGATACTGGTGTACATGTCCCTCAGGGGCAGGATGTTCGACAGGACCAGGATCACGGCTGCAATGGGAAAGGCGATGTGCACCGGCAACACTCCGAGAACCACCGAGAGGATGGCAACACCGAAGATGCCGAGCGCGGTCAGGGTTTTTCGCGGCAGGCCAATCTTCAGGTCCCGTTCCGCCAGGGGAAGGCACCGCATGGTCGTGATGGCGTCATGGATATTGTGAGCCCTTCCCTGGAGCAGCAGGACATCGCCTGCCCGGAAGCGGATCTTGTCGATGCGCATGCGCACCTGTTTTTCCCGCTGTGCAACCGCCAGCAGGTTGATCCCATAGCGGGAGCGCATGTTCAGGCTTGCCGCTGTCTCCCCGATCAGAGGAGAATCCGCCATCACGACCGCTTCAGCGATGAGAATGTCCTTCGAACCGACGGCGTCTTTGCGGAATTTCTTGCCCCCCACGAGTTTTACCCCTGCCTTTGCCACGAAGGATTCAAGCTCCTTGGTGTCTGCCTCGATGATCATGATGTCGTTGGTCTTCAGGGTTTCGGACGGGTCAGGGGCGTGAATGCGGAGTTTCCTGCGCACCAGGCCCAGGGGTCTGATCTCCTCTTCGGTCAGGGAGTTGATTTCACCAATGGGCATGCCTTTGATCTTCGAATCGCTCAGGACACGGACTTCGGTGATATAGTCGTCTATGTGAAAGAGGTTGTCCGCGGTAGTCTGCCCTGTCCGCATCGGAACGAGGCGCCAGCCGATCACGGCAACGAAGAGGATGCCCGCAACGGCGATACCTGAACCCACGGGGGTGAACGCGAAGAGACCGAAAGGGGTCCCCAGTTCGTCCCCCCGGAAGGTTGCGATGATGATGTTGGGGGGCGTTCCGATCATGGTCGTCATCCCTCCGAGGAGAGAGGCGAAGGCTATGGGCATGAGAATGTGGGAGGGGGGATGGCCGCTCTTCCTGGCCAGGTGTATGGCAACGGGCATCATGATGGCAAGCGCCCCCACATTGTTCATGAACGCGGAGGCGATGCCCACGAGAAAGGTCAGGATGAAGATCTGAACCAGAAAATCTTCATTGACCCTGGACACCCACTGCGCAATCATGTCGATGAGCCCGGAATTCTGCAGGGCGCGGCTGATGATGAGCACTGCAGCCACGGTGATGACCGCAGGATGGCCAAACCCGGAAAACGCTTCTCCGGGAGGGATGATGCCGAGGATGACCAGGAGGAACAGGCAGATCAGTGCTACGAAATCATGCCGGATGATTCCCCAGGAAAAGAACACGAGGGCGAGTCCCAGGGTTGCGAACACAATCACATGATCCATACGGCTCCCTCCTCTATGATGAGAACAGCAGCACAGGTCGTCATAGTACTACGGAGGGAGTGATACTTCAATCATCAATGAGAACGAACTCCAGCATGAGGCAAAACCACATGAATCAGGATCGTTGTCCCTCTATGAAGCCGGTTCATCAGAAGGACAAAACACAGGGTGTTTCGGGATACGGCAGGACGCAGCGCTGCGTTTTTTGAAACATGGCGCGTTCTCGTGCGGGAAAATTTCTTTCGCCGGTGAGCCAAATCGTATATAGCAGAGCAGTGGGGAGGAGCCGTGTCGGGCATACAGGAAATCACACTGATTGCAGTTCTCATCCTGGCCATTCTCTATCTGCCCCGGCTGGTGTCTGGAAAGAGGCCTGTTACTTCAGACGGATCGAACTCACGATTCTCCCTGCGAAGACTTTCGGGCAGCGTTCGCCTGGCCCTGGTGGTTTCCTGTCTCTGGATCTTCATCGCCGCCGTCCTCATCAAGCCCTGGAACGAACAGATCATGATGTTCCTCTACCTCGGGATCGCACCGGTGATCATTGCATGGAGCGTCTGGTGGGTGATCCTGGGGTTCAGGCGGAAATGAGGCCAAGAGAAATCGAAACGCTTTGACACAGGTTCCCGGAATCCCTATAGATAGATAAAAAATGGAGAGATACGTGCAAAACATCGCTGCCGGACGTAGAGCAACCCCGGCCGTCACACGAACCCGTCCTGCAAGGAGGAGAACATGTTGAAACGGATCGTGCTTTTTCTCATCACCAACCTGGCGATCATCCTGGTGCTCAGCATCGTGCTGAGGATGCTCGGAATCGGGAGCATCCTCGACGAGCAGGGAATCGGGATCGACATACGCAGCCTCATCATCTTTGCAGCAGTTCTCGGATTTGGAGGATCACTGATCTCGCTTGCCATCTCCAAGTGGACCGCAAAGCGATTGACCGGGGCCCGGGTCATCACGTCCCCGAGCAACGACACGGAGGCCTGGCTCCTCCAGACCGTGCGCACGCAGGCTGAAAAAGCGGGTATCGGGATGCCCGAGGTTGCAATCTACAACGCCCCCGATGTCAACGCCTTTGCCACGGGCATGCGTCGTAACAATGCCCTGGTGGCCGTGAGCGTCGGTCTTCTCAGGTCCATGAACCGTGATGAGGCAGAGGCCGTGCTGGCTCACGAGGTGAGCCATGTGGCCAATGGCGACATGGTCACCCTGGCCCTGATCCAGGGTGTGGTGAACACCTTCGTGATCGTTCTGTCCCGCGTGGTGGGTCACCTGGTCGACCGTGTCGTGTTCAAGACCGAACGTGGCCACGGCCCTGCCTTTTTCATCACCTCGATCCTTGCCCAGGTGGTGTTCGGCATCCTTGCAAGCGTCATCGTATTCTGGTTCAGCCGCCAGCGGGAATTCCGGGCCGATGCCGGGGGGGCGAGCCTGGCAGGACGGGAGAAGATGGTCTCCGCCCTCGAGAAGCTTCAGCGCTCGGTGGCCCAGCCCCATCTGCCCGACCAGATGGCTGCCTTCGGCATCTCCGGCGGGGTGAAGCACGGCATGCGCAGACTGTTCATGACGCATCCCCCCCTCGAAGAACGCATCGCCGCACTCAAGAAGGGCGGGTGATTCTGCAGCCGCGTGCTGCTTCGTGGTCTTCTGGAGGTAATCAGCTAGGAATCTCTGCGCCTTCCCGGTCGAGGACAGGGAACACCTCTGTTCCTCATGAGGGGAACCTGTCTCTTTCATGAGCTGCAACCATGTGTTCGTGGGAACAGAAATCATCATAACATCCAGCTGTCGGCATGCCCGCTGCAGCAATATGTTCTTGGAAAACAGTCCTGTGGCATCGCGATCGAGATCGATCACCCAAACCCTTCAAGGATGATTTTGGGGGGATGGCATTGTCAGGCAGTACTGGTATGATAGGTCGTACAAAGGAGCGTGAGGAATGAACGACGGAAAGGTTGTGCAGTTTCACATCCCCACGAAAAAGAACACCAGGCTTAAACATCTGCTCGATCGGATCCAGAAGGACCCGGAACTCCTCCAGCTCTGGAGGTGCGCAAATGTGAACGCAGTGGATCGCAGCGGCATCAGTGACCACGGCGGGGTTCACATCCGCATTGTCTCCAATGCCGCTTTGAGGATCCTGCGCCTTCTCGTCAAGGGTGGTGTTGTGCCAAGCGTGGTGAAGAATTACGGGATGGAAGCGGACGATGCCGAGGTGATCGTGGTGCTGGCCGCCTGCCTCCATGACATCGGGATCGCGGTTCATCGCCACGATCACGAACGGTTCAGCATTTCCCTGGGGTATCCCAAATCCCGTGAACTGCTCTCAGGTCTCTATGAAGAGCCTACCCTGACCATCATGGCGTCTGAGGTGATGCACGCCATCATAGCCCACAATTCTCATGAGACCTGTCTGACCATCGAAGCCGGTGTTCTCAAGGTGGCCGACGCGCTGGACATGACTTCGGGGAGATCACGCATCCCGTTTGAAATCGGGAACGTGAACATCCATTCGGTCTCCGCCAGGGCCGTCGATTCCGTCGATATCGAGGCCGGCGACGAACGACCGGTCAAGCTGTTGATTACGCTGGCGAACTCGGCCGGCATCTTCCAGGTCGATGAACTCCTGCGGAACAAACTCAAGAACTCCTCCATCGAAGGTCATGTCGAGGTCATTGCACAGATCTCGGGTGATATGGAGCGCAGGCTCATGGGTGTGTACCGGCTCTAGAAAAGTATGCTCCGATTTCCTTCCTGCCGGGAAGATCAGCAGGGCGTTCAGTCCGTACAGGGGAGGAACCTCTGCGCACGTCTCGCCTCCTGATCGCCCATCACCAAGGTGCCGTCAGCGCGTGGGAGATGCCTGTCCACGGGAATTCGACAGAAAAGCGCTGTTCGTGCGCTGACTGTGGGGCACGCTCATCGGTCGGAGAAGCCTTCGCGATCGGATCTCGTTGGTTTGTACGGACCCGATCATTTCAGGGACACGAGGGTCATGGATCCAGGGGTTCTGCTGAGAGTTTTCTGGTGTACGGCAGGTAGGTGAAGGGAACCTGAAAATAGTCGAAGACTCCATACGCCCGGGTTCCGGCATACCGTTCCAGAAGATAGGTCACGTTCAGGCCAATGCCCCCATAGAGGTATCTTTTTTTCTCGGAGAAGAATTTCTCGTCTTTGGACTTGAATCCCCGTGTGTAGTAGCCGGTGTGCAGTTCAAGTGCGTTGAGGAAGAAGTTGTCGCTCCTGAAGATGCCCCCGGGTTTTAAGGCGAGGATGTACTTGTGACCGGAGTAGTCGGTGGTCAGGTCCAGGTCTTCTCCCCGCCTCAGGGCCTTCGAGGGTATCCATTCCAGCCGGAAATCGATGGAATCCCTCACCCAGGGGTACTTCTGACGGAGGTATCCCAGGGTTATGCCGGAGCTGTTCATGACGAGGTCTTCGTAACTGAACCCATGGCCGAAGCTCGAGGCGTCGCCCACCTCGATCAGGGCTGTCTGCAAAAAGCTGCTCAGGGCACCGTAGAATGCAGCCCGGTCATCGCTCAGCCCCCACTTTTTGAAGACCCTGCTGTAGAGTTCCGTCAGTCCGTATGCAGCCCAGGCATGGCCAAGTTTGTCTGCCCCGCCGTACTTGGTGTCTTTCCCGAACCATCCCTCGTTCTTCACGTTGAAGGTGGTCGTACCGTAATCCCACTGCGCGAGGCCCCAGACGAGAATACCCCCGCCCACGATGAGATTGAGATTTCTGACTCTCTTCAGAATGTTGGAATCGATCTCGCTCTCGGCGTTTCGGGGTTCCTCAGAGACTTCACTGCAGTGGAGAACAGAACCTGGCAGGACCATGATCACCAGGAGACAAGCGGACAAAAGCGTGCGTGTTCTGTGGAAAAACGATGCACGTTCAGGCCGATCGCATCGATTTGATTCGATGCAACTGACGAGAGCCTCCCCCTGCTGGTGCGGTGTTGACTGCTCGTGTCTCATAAGGTCTCATGGTTGATACAGCTGTTCATGGAACCCTCGTTTCATGGCAGGGGAGATCCTCTCTCCCTGATGCGTATACCGTGTAACCCTGTAGCACGAAACAAGATGGTTGTGTACGTGAAACTCCTCAGGAATGTTCTGTTCTCTTCACATTAAAAAACACGCCCAGCTTAAAAATGTGTGAGATCTCTTCATCGCACACAGTCGGGCCACCTGTTCTGATGGTCCCCCTCAAGCAGATCTGACATCGCAGTGATTCCCTGGAGCAGAGAGGAGAACAGGCTCATGTGCGGATAATCACACTCACATACCTTAGCCGGGAACAGCTGGTGCAGGGGAGCGGAGTGCTGCCTGACACCCCATGCAGCAGCAGACAAGGAAACAGGTGAATCACGAGACTCCCGGCTTCTGATTGAAACGGCCAAGGATCAGGAGTTCTCTCTCCAGGAAGAAACTGATGAGAGTCCGTATCACGACAATGCTGCCGAGAACCGCGATGTCATTCAGGGTAGGGTGGATGATGGTGCGGATAATGTCTGCAGCAATGAGAAACTCCAGCCCCAAAAGCAGATATGATCCAAGCTGATGACGCAGGACCTCGCGTTGAGGGAACACGGATGTATTCCTGAAAACCGTTGCCTCCAGTGGAATCAGTCTGAAAACGATCAGCACCACACCCCAGAGAATGACTGCGGCCCCGACAACCCCGATTCCCATTGATGTGATTTCAAACACCTCTCTCATACGGATCCTCCTTTTTCACCAGGCTCAACACCACGTATCACGACAACGAGCATCAATTCGTCTCGCTGCTGCATCGAGCTGATGCAATCCTGACGGTTCCCTCTCGATTCGGGAAAACACTATCATAAGGACCTGCCTTTCACCATGGTGCACGCTCAGAGGTAGAAGCAGGAAAACATGACAACGGCGACAACGAGAAAGAGAACGGTGAGTCCTCCACCCGCCTTGATATAATCGGAATTCCGATATCCGCCGGGTGTCATGAGCATGGCATTGACCTGGTTTGTGGGGAGAATGAACGAGTTGTTGGCACATACCGCGACCAGGAGCACCAGGGGTCTCGGGTCAAGCCCGCCGATCTGCGCCATGCCGATGACCAGTGGTGCCAGGACGATGGTGGATGCGACATTGGACATGACGAGGGAGAAAGCAGAGGACATGATTGCAATGACTGAAAGCATGAGAATTGGTTGAGTCTCCTGGATAATGCCCATAATCTCTGTGGCCAGGAAGGCTGCAGTACCCGTTTTCTGCATGGCGGCACCCAGCGGGATCAGTCCGGCGATCAGGAAGATGACCTTCCATTCTATGGCCTGGTATGCCTCATCGATACGCAGCACCCCGGTCATGACCATGACAAGAGCGCCGGACAGGAAGGAGATCGAGATGGGGAATCCTGCCAGGGTGAGACCTATGGCAGTCATAAAACACAATACTGCGACCCATGACTTGGAAAGCTCCTTTCTCTCGAACTCGAACGGAGTGGCGACCACGACATCGGTGTTTTTTTTCAGGAGCAGGATGTTCTCCCACAGACCGTGGATGATGATCGTGTCACCGGGGAAAATCTCCCTGTCGGAAAAATTGCCCCGGAGCTCCTCGCCTTTGCTGAAAAACATCACCGGCTCAACGGAGAAGCGCTTGCGCAGACCGAATTGTCTGAGTGTCCTGCCGACCAGACTGGAGCGGGGAGGGATGACGACCTCTGCGAACCCGGCGCTGAAAGGATCATTCAGCTGTTCAAATTCATCCAGCTTCTCCTTGAACACGAGGTTGTTCTCTGAAGCAAATCGTTGAATGTCCTCTTTATCTCCAAGGATTGCCAGTTCCTGCCAAATCGAAAACACCGTCTCCCGCCAGGGGGCATACTCAATGGTTTTCCCTTTGGAAATGCCCAGGATATTGAGGGTGTAGTGATCCCAGACTCCTGCCTGCTCGGGTGTTTTCCCGATAAGCGGGCTTCCCTCAGGAATGGCATAATGCCAGATGGTGAACGGCAGGTGCCAGGAGTCGATCAGACGTTTCTGCTCGGAGAGTTCGTCGTCCTTCGGTTCTGTCCGGGGGAGCATGTTTCCGAACAGCAGGAAGAAGCCGATCCCCACTCCGAGCAGAACGATCCCCACAGGGGTGATGCTGAACAGGCCATATGGCTCCAGGTCGGCTTCCAGCAGGAGATCGTTCAACAGGAGCAGCGGGCTCGATCCCACCATGGTGAGACATCCTCCCAGGATCGCGGCGAACCCGATGGGCATGATCAGTTCTGATGCGGGGATCCTTGACCGTTTGGATATGTTCAAGACTGTAGGCAGGAACAGGGCCGCAGCCCCCGCATTTTGTACGAAGGCAGAGAGAGCTCCCACTGATGCACAAGCAAGGCCGATGAGTTTCGGCTTGTTGCTGCCGGCAATCCGCAGGAGCGAACGTGAAAATTTGTCCAGGATACCGGTCTTTGCGATTCCTTGACCCATGATCATCACGGCCATCATGGAGATCACGGCATTGCTGGAGAAGCCCGATAGAACCTCGATGGGTCTGATCACACCCAGCCACCCGAGGGTCAGCATGCAGAGTATGGCGATGATATCGATGCGGAACACCTCGAAGACGAGGAGCGCGATCGTAACGGTCAGGATGAAGAGCAT
>DSBG01000005.1 GCA_011046135.1 Deltaproteobacteria bacterium | reverse complement strand
GAGTGTTCCAGGAACTGGATCAGGCGATCGATCCCGTCGCGCTCCCCCAGCAGGGTCTTCTCCAGCCGTTTCGCCTCGATGGCTCCGAACTGTTCAGAGAGCTCGAGCAGGCCGTCTCGTGCCACATCTTCGGGACAGTGCTTCTTGATCATCTCTTCCATGAGAAACCACATGTAGTTGAGACTGTAGAGCAGTTCCATCATGACGCTGTGCACCCGGTCCTTGCTCCACTCTTCAATGGGAAACATCGTCTCCGCCTCCTCCCTGCATCGTATTCATCGCCCGGGCTCGTCGCTGCCGCAGGCTGTTGCATTGCACCGGGGGAAAATCTCCCCTGGTGCGCACACCCCTGTAACGGTAGAGAAAGCGCCCTTCCCTGTCAATCCGAAAGCACGTTTTTACGGGAACCCCGTTGCCTGCGATGCCCCATACCCCGGCTCATTCCCGGTGCCTGCCCACGACCTGTGAGAATTCCTTTCCGAACGCGAAGGCCTGCGAGAGCTCGGTATCTGCCGGCTCCCAGAGGGATTTGAGCCCCTCGGTCACAACGTCGAACCCTGCGGCCTTCAGGTGTTCACCGATGATTTTCACGCCCTCTCCGCTCCAGCCATAGCATCCGAACGCGGCGGCCTTCTTGTTTCTGAACCTGAGCCCGGCCATCATGTCCAGGATCAGGGCCAGCGAAGACAGGATCCCCTTGTTGATGGTGGGAGAACCGAGGAGAACGGCCCTGGACTTGAACACATCGGTGATCACGTCGTTCTTGTCGCTTCGCGCCACATTGGCGAGCTTGACGGTCACGTCCGGATCGTTGTCCTTGATGCCCTTGGCGATCATCTCCGCGAGCTTCCTGGTGCCGTCCCACATGGTGTCGTAGAGGATGGTGATCTGGTCCTCCTGATAGTCTGCGGCCCACTGGAGATACTTTTCCACGATCTGCAGCGGGTTGTCCCTCCAGACCACCCCGTGGCTCGGGCAGATGGCGCTCAGGGGCACCTTGAGGCCCACCACCTCGTTAATCTTTTTGGTCACCAGCGGTGAAAACGGCGTGAGAATGTTGGCGTAGTACTTGATCGCCTCTTCGAAGAGTTCTGACTGCACCACGAGATCGTTGAAGAGGTGCTCGGTCGCAATGTGCTGCCCAAAGGCATCATTGGAAAAAAGAATGGCATCCCCCGTGAGGTACTCCATCATGCTGTCCGGCCAGTGGAGCATGGGGGCTTCGATGAATATGAGTTCTCTCTTACCGAGGCTTAGCCTATCGCCGGTCTTGACGACCTTAAAATTCCAGTCCTGGTGGTAATGTCCCGTGAGCGACTTGACCCCGTTTGCCGTGCAGTAGACCGGCTTGTCCGGGATGTGACGCATGAGCTCGGGAAGGGCCCCCGAGTGGTCTATCTCTGCGTGATTCGCGATAACAAAGTCGATCTCGTTCAGGTCGATCTCTTTTTTCAGGTTCTCGACGAATTCCTTGGCAAAGGGCATCCAGACCGTGTCGATCAGCGCGGTTTTCTCGTCCCTGATCAGGTAGGAGTTGTATGAGGACCCCCTGCGTGTCGAGTACTCTTCACCGTGGAATTTTTTGAGCTCCCAGTCAATCTTGCCGACCCAGTAGACATCTGTCGCAATGGAAATGTTCATGGCTCTCCTCCTTTGATCTGTGCGTGATGCCGCCCTGTTTCCTCACGAGCACGGACAGCACCCTGAACCGTGTTATAAGCCTTTCAACAGCGTTGTTTCTCTGTTTTCTGCCCCCTCACTATCAGGAAATAATGCGAATACCCTTGACTCAGGTCAAGGGAGTGCTTTTTTTTGTGATCTACGTTTGCATGTGCTACAGTTTCGGTCATATTGAAGTGTTTTGGGAACCCAGTGAACCACAGGGGATCAGATCGATGACACAGAAGGGGGTAATCCGATGCTCACACGCGAAGCCATTGTCGAAGCGCTGATACGGTGGAACCAGGCATGGGAGGCCCATGACCTGGACGGTGTCATGGAGCTCTTTCACGAGGACATCCTCTTCGAGAACTGGACCGGCGGACGGGCTCAGGGCAGGGAGAACCTCCGCAGGCTGTGGACCCCCTGGTTCACCCACCACGGAAACTTCCGCTTCACCGGAGAAGACACGTTCATCGACGTGGAACAGCAGAAGATCCTCTACCGGTGGCGTCTTGACTGGCCATCCGCTGAACAGGGCTACGAAGGCCTGCCGGAGCAGCGCCGGGGCGTCGACCTCCTGCACTTCAAGGACGGGAAGATCATCGAGAAGCTCACCTACATCAAAACAGTTCTCTCCATCGACGGAAAGCGGTTCCAGCTCGGCCTCCCCTCCGCCGGGTGACGCATTGCAGGGACAGATATTCGGGGAAGGGTCTTTCCCCGTCACCGTTATCTCATTATATAACTATGTAATTACGCAGGGAAGGTTTCCGGAGTGGGGAAGACACCACCCCTGGTTGTGGTTTATCCCGCGACAATCAGCGAACGTTCGTGCGCGTGGTGTTTTCATGCCTGGTGGTCCCGGAATATCAGGAGGAGCGATGGCGAAAATCAAGATGATCGAACTGGCCCTGCAGGGTGGTGGTTCCCACGGGGCGTTCACCTGGGGGGTCCTCGACAGGCTGCTCGAAGATGACCGCATTCAGATCGAGGGGATCTGCGGTACGAGCGCAGGAGCCATGAATGCCGTGGTGGCGGCGGACGGGCTCGACCGCCAGGGCAAGGAAGGTGCCCGGGAGGCGCTCAGGTCCTTCTGGAAAAACGTGAGCAAGGCCGGGCAGCTCTCCCCCATCCAACGAACCCTCGTTGACCGCATGCTCGGACGCTGGACCCTGGACTACTCCCCGGGATACCTCTTCTTTGACATGCTCTCACGCCTGGTGTCGCCCTACGAGCTCAATCCCCTGGGAATCAACCCGGTCAAGGATCTCGTCGAGAGCCTGGTGGATTTCGAGCACGTACGCCATGCCGAAGGCATCAAGCTCTTTGTGGCTGCCACCAATGTCCGCACCGGCAAGCTCAAGGTCTTCCGCCGGGAAGAGATGACGGCCGACATGGTGCTCGCCTCGGCCTGCCTGCCCTTCATCTTCCAGGCCGTGGAGATCGACGGCGAGGCCTACTGGGACGGGGGCTACATGGGGAACCCTACCCTGTTCCCCCTGGTGGAGGAGTGCCAGGCCCGTGACCTGGTGATCGTCCAGATCAACCCCATCTTCCGCGAAGGGATTCCCCGCAGGGCACCGGACATCCTCAACCGCATCAACGAGATCTCCTTCAATGTGAGCCTGATCAAGGAAGTGCGCGCCATATCGCTCCTGAAAAAGCTCATCGAGGTGGGTGACCTCCAGGACCAGCTCTACAAGGATGCCCTCTTCCACCGCATCAACGCAGACGTGGAGCTCGCCCCCCTGAGCGTGTCCAGCAAGGTCAACACGGAATGGGCCTTTCTGGAACACCTGCACGACGTTGGCTACCGTATCACGGAAGCATGGCTTGAGAAAAACTACGAGCACCTCGGTGTCCGTTCCACCCTGGACATCGAGTCTGTGTATCTCCAGGAATGAAAGGGGGCATCGTATGATGGGAATCATCGGCGTACTCATCGCTCTGGGCCTTCTCATGTACCTCGCCTACCGGGGCATCAGCGTGCTCATCCTCGCGCCGCTTATGGCCGTGCTGGCAGTGCTGTTCGAGCGGGGAACCCCGGTTCTGGCGAGCGTTACCCAGCTGTTCATGACCGCCACCGGCGGGTTCATCATCCTGTATTTCCCGCTCTTTCTCCTCGGGGCCATCTTCGGAAAGCTCATGGACGACAGCGGATCAGCACAGGTCATCGCCCGCTGGACCATCGAGAAGTTCGGCGGCGAACGCTCCATCCTGGCCGTGGTGCTTTCCTGCGCAGTGCTCACCTTTGGCGGGGTGTCGCTCTTCGTGGTGGCGTTTGCCATCTACCCCATCGCAGCAGCCCTGTTCCGCGAAAACAGCATCCCCAAGCGGCTCATACCAGGCACCATTGCACTGGGAGCCTTCACCTTCACCATGACCGCGCTCCCGGGAACGCCTGCCATCCAGAACGCCATCCCCATGCCGTTTTTCGGGACCACACCCTTTGCGGCACCCATCCTGGGCATCATCACGGCTGCAATCATGTTCACCCTGGGCATGCTGTGGCTCAATCGGCAATATCGATCGGCCATGACGCGCAGCGAGGGCTACGGAAACCACGACGATGCCGATCCCCGTGCAGATAGGATGCTGCGCGAGCGTGCCGAGGGGGAAGGGTTCGACATCATGGAGCTCAACGAAAAGCCCGAGCCGGCAGGCCTGCCCGGCTTCTGGGTCGCCCTGCTTCCCATCGTCCTGGTCATTGCACTGAACTATGTCTTCAGCATGGTGATCATCCCGGCCATGGACACCGCCTACCTCTCGCTGCCGAAGTACGGAGAGACCGATGCGGGCACGGTCAGGGGCATCTGGTCCATCATCTCGTCCCTGGTCATCTCCATCGTGGTTCTCTCGGTGTTGAACTGGAAGCGATTCACCACGTATCTCGAGACCATCGACGCAGGTGCCAACGCCTCGGTGCTGCCTATCTTCAACACCACCAGCCTCGTCGGATTCGGTGCGGTCATCGCTTCGCTGGCCGCCTTCGAGGTCATCAGGTCGGGGGTGCTCGCCATCGGTGGCACGAACCCTCTGGTCTCCCTTGCCCTGTCGGTGAACATCCTTGCAGGAATCACAGGCTCGGCCTCGGGTGGTATGAGCATCGCGCTTCAGACCCTGGGATCGAGCTATGTGCAGATGGCCGGCGATGCAGGCATATCCATGGAGCTGATGCACCGCGTCACCACGGTTGCCACCGGTGGACTCGACAGCCTGCCGCACAACGGTGCGATCATCACACTGCTCTCGATCTGCAAGCTCACTCACCGCGAATCCTACAAGGACATCTTCGTGGTGGCAGTGCTCGTACCCCTGCTCTCGCTCGTGGTGCTGATCATCCTGGGCTCCCTGTTCGGTACGTTCTGACGAATTAGAGGGACCCTGCATCTGATTATTCTTGGCAGTTACAAATAGTTATAAATTATTTCGTGTCATGTCCCTCGAACTGCCTTCTAATTCCTTGACTTTTCTTCGCTCCGGCGTTTCAAATAACCCTGTGTCATGTGATAGAATATTTGTGTAAAAAGCAAAGGAGGGGTGCATGGATTTTCAGACCATTCTCTACGAGACAACCGAGGATTGTGCCACCATTACCTTAAACCGGCCCGAGAGAAAAAATGCCATTTCCCTCGAGCTCTCCACAGAGGTGGGCATGGCGATTGACAAAGCGGTTGCAGACTCCGCCATCAGCTTCGTGGTCCTGACCGGAAGCGGCGGTATCTTTTCCTCCGGGGCGGATTTCAGTAATCCGGAAAAAGCCATCACCATGATCAGGCAGGAGCTGGATGCCGCTTCGGGTACCTCAACGGCCATAAAACTGATCGAGTGCCCCAAGCCGGTCATCGCGGCCGTGAACGGCCATGCCCTGGGTCACGGCGCCGAGTATGCCCTGATGTGCGATCTGATCATCGCTGCCGAACATGCCGAGTTCGGCTTTATCGGGCCGATCAGGGGAGTCACCTGCCCGTACGCCATGATCCGCCTCGCCGACGAGGTCGGCCGGGCCAAGGCCAAGGAGCTGGTCATGACCTGTGAGCGCATCCCGGCGCACGAGGCCCTGCGCATCGGCCTGATCAACCAGGTCGTGCCGATTGAATCCCTGATGGAAGCGGTCGATGTCATGAAGGCGAAAATCCGCAGGGCAGCACCCCTTGCGGTGAAGTTCACCAAGGAAGCCATCAACCAGGGCCTGGGCGGCTATGAATTCAGCGCGCGTGTGTTCGAAGGCATCATCCAGAGCAAGGACGCCTTCGAGGGGGCCATGGCATTCATGGAGAAACGCGAGCCCCGCTGGAGCAACGAGTAGAGCCTCCTTGGGACGGAGTGCGCATCGCCTCCGCTCCTCGTCAAGGAATGATCGTGGGCGGATCAAGGTGCACTATCGAGCCATTAATCAGGACGGTACGACTGTTTTGTCCATGAATATCATCCATATGATCAGGCGAAGACCGCAATGACCGTTTCTTGTCTGATGCAGAGCTGAAAACCTGCTTCAGAACCGGCAGAAGTGGTTCCAACGGCATGCTGTGTCGAGGTGAAAATCCAGAGACAGGAACATTGATGCTTTCTCGTCTCCGCCAGTCTCTCAAACAACCATGAATCAGGTCTCTGGTCATCTCAACCGTCCAGCAGCTCGATTCCCGTATGGTGTCCTTTTGTCACCGACGAATGCACACTACTTGAAAGAGCGCCCGAGGAGATGTATAGTGATGATTGCAGCGCATGTCAGAACATGCATGCCTGTATGCTGAAATGTGTCTCAAGGGTCTTTGTCTGGGAGGGGTTGCAGGATTGATTGCCCAGCGGCAATGAAAGGAGAACCGTATGCATAAGACAGTCTGTTTCGTTTCGATCCTGCTCGCTCTGATCCTGCTTCTGGGGGGGTGTGCAACGGATCCGTACACCGGGGAAAAGAAGATGAGCAAGACTGCCTGGGGGAGCATTATCGGCACGGTGGGAGGTGCAGCAGTTGGTGCTGCAGTCACCGGGCATGAAGACCGTCGCAAGGCCATGCTCATCGGTGCCGGGGTCGGCGCACTGTCCGGTGCCGGGGTCGGGTACTACATGGACCGCCAGGAGGTACAGCTCAGGGAGCAGCTGCAGGGGACAGGGGTCAGCGTGACCCGGCAGGGTGACAACCTCGTGCTCAACATGCCCAGCAACATCACCTTTGATTTCGACAGCTTCAACATCAATGCGGGCTTCTACGATGTGCTCAACTCCGTTGTGCTCGTGCTCAAGGAATACGAGAAGACCCTGATCAACATCGCCGGGCACACCGACAGCATCGGCAGCGAGGCCTACAACCAGACCCTCTCCGAACGGCGTGCCGCAAGTGTCGGCCAGTACTTCATCTCCCAGGGGATCACAAGCATGAGGATCATGACCCAGGGGTTCGGTGAGTCGTACCCCATAGCGAGCAACGATACAGACGCGGGCAGGCAGCAAAACCGCCGGGTAGAGCTCGTGCTCGTTCCGCTGACCGAGGGATAGAGCCCTGGGAGACCTCCGGCTTTCTTGTGCACCACGTTATGATTCAGTGCTCATACGTGGGCATGATGTCCACGTATGTGGATGGATACTTGCTTGTTGACATGATTTCCCGGACTCTGTGGTGAACCCTGCGACACTACTTTGATCACTGTAATTACAGTGATCAATCTTGCAGGGTGTCGACCTGATTCAATAAAGGAGGAGCGGAATGGAAAAGATTTCTCAGGCGAACGTGGTGTGGAAGGTGCTCGAGGAGGCTCGTGAGGCGTGCCCTGATAGGCCCGGACTCATCTACCAGGGCAGAGACATCAGCTTCAGGGAGATCGACGAGGCCTCGGATCGCGTTGCCTGCGGTCTGCTGAAGCTTGGGTTCACCAAGGGCGACCGCATCGCGATCAATGCCTTAAACCAGCCCGAGTGGCTCTACACCTACTATGCTGCGGCCAAGATCGGGGCTATCGTCGTGGGGCTCAGCGTCAGGTACCGCAAGACCGAAGTGGAGTACATCCTCAACCAGAGCCAGACCCGGGCCGTCCTCAGCCTGACGGACCTGTTCGGGATGGACTATGTGCAGTTCTTCGACGAGTTCCGACCCCAGATCCCGTCGGTGAGAGAATTCGTGTTCCTCGGTGAGTCCGGGTTCGCAGGCAGCGTGCCGTTTTCTCGGCTCTTTAACACAGACCCGGATCCGGATGCCCTTGCCCGGGCGAAGGCGCAGGTTGAACCGGACAATCCCCTCATGCTGATCTACACCTCCGGGACCACGGGCAAACCCAAGGGGGCGATCATCACGAACAGGAGCCAGACCGCCTCGGGCAGGGCACAGATCGAGCACATGCGGGCAACCTCGGACGATCTGCTCCTGACCGTCAACCCCTTCAACCACGTGGGCGGTATCACCTGCGCCATCCTGAGCTCGCTGATCGCCAGGATGACCTGCGTGATCATCCCGGCCTTCGACTTCAACGACATCATCGATCGATGGAAGACCTACAACCCCACGGTATTCGGGGGTGTCCCCACCCTGTTCGCCCTGATGCTCATGAACGAGGAGTTCAAGGCCCTGGACAAGTCAGCCATCCGGATCATCGTGACCGGCGGATCCAACTGCGATCCTCCCCTGCTCGCTGCCATGAAGGACGCCTTTCCCAATGCCTTCATCATGAACCTCTACGGGCTCTCCGAATCATCCGGGGCCGTGGTGCTGAGCCCATGGGAGAGCGATTTTGACACCACCGTACGCTCCATCGGCAAACCCATCGACGATTTCGAAGTCAAGGTGATCGACCTGGAGGGCAACGACCTGCCCATGGGAGAAACCGGCGAGCTCTGCTTCAGGGGAGATGCGGTGGGCGGAGGCTACTTCCGCATGCCCGAAGAGACCGCTGAAACCTTTGACAGCGACGGCTGGCTGCACACCGGAGACATGGGCTATTTGGATGAGAACGGCTACATCTTTCTCATGGGCCGCAAGAAGGAGATGTATCTGCAGGGCGGGTTCAACGTGTATCCCGTGGAGGTGGAAAACATCCTGGCAAAGCACCCCAAGGTGCTCATGGCTGCAGGCATCGGGATCCCCGACCCCGTCATGGGGGAAGTCGGCCGCTACTACGTCATTCCCAGGCCAGGCACTGAGTCCACGGAAGAGGAGCTCAAGGCATACTGCAGGGAACACCTCGCCGACTACAAGACCCCCAGGCAGATCGTGTTCCGCTCCGAACTGCCCATGACCCCGCTGGGCAAGATCATGAAGTCGGTCCTGAAAGAAGAATTCGAAAAAACAGGGCAGTAATGCCGGGATCAGGGAGTGAGGGGGAACCTGAACTTCGGGGGGGACCTCGTACGTAATCAATCAGTATACGAACAAATTGGTGCAAATAATTACGTATGATGTCCCCTTAATTATTCGTAATGAGCCATAAGTACTGGGAACAATCAGACATGGTATCTCCCCAATTCCCATCCAATTCCTTACATCAGGTTACCAACACGATAGCCGGCCTTTGTGGCTTCAAAGATCCGCCCGGGGCTGAAGACATCGCCCATATAATAGATCTCGGGAACCACCCTTTGCTCCTGGCACGCAAAATAGAGGGCATCCACAGACTTAAGGCCCATAGCGAGTACCACTAGATCGCACGGAATATTCATCTCTTTGAGTTCTTGCTTGATGGGTTTGACCAGGGGATTCTCGATGTTTTCCGGCAGGAGAGGCGTCCAGGTCAGGTAAGGATCGGGCAATGTTGGCGAGACATTACGAACCACCGTTATGTACTCCTTGCTGATGCTCTTGAGCTGGGTGCCATTGAGCAGCTCCACCCCTTTGTCTTCCAGGTAGTGAATGATATGGCCACGGTTGGCGGTGCAGACGCCCTTCATGAAAGAGGGCAGCATTTCAATCACGCTCACGTGCTTTCCCAGTTCATAGGCCAGCCAATACGCAGTTTCGCAGCCTACGGCGCCGCCTCCAATCACCGTCACACGTGCGGCCTTTTCGGCCCATTCGGGATGCAAGAGTACATCCACCGCTTGAACAACATGTTCAGCATCGATGCCGGGAATGGGCGGTTTTACTGGCTCGGCGCCGATAGCACAAACCACCGCATCATAGCCCTCGTCCGTGAGGAGATCCACAGTGGCATGAGTATGCAAACGGAGCTGCAGGCCATGTTCGGCCTGGGCCATTGCCAAGCGATGTTCCAGATAGTTCAGGTAGTTGCCCACGTCATATTTGATACGAGGCACTGAGCCGGGCACCAGCCAACCACCGATCTGCCGATTCTTTTCGTAAAGGACAACAGAATGGCCTCGGGCTGCAGCCACACATGCACAGACGATCCCCGACGCACCAGCCCCGACAACAGCAACGTTCTTCTTTCGTCCGAGGGGAGCCAGGTCCCTGGGGATCACATCCTCAAAGCCGGTTCGGGGATTCACGGCGCATTGCGGGTGACCCCCTTCCACAAACTCGTTGATGCAGCCCTCCTGATCGCCAATGCAAGGGCAGATCTCTGCCACACGTCCCGCATAGGCCTTGTTAGGCCACTGGGGATCAGCCAGGAGCGGGCGGGCCAGCATGATCAGATCACAGGCGCCCTCACGCAAGGCCTTTTCGGCCAAGTCTGGATACCCCAGCTTGCCCACCGCAACGACGGGCACCTCGAGCCCTGCATTGGACTTGACACCGCGCTCGGTAAAATAGGCTTTAACAACCTGTGCCACCTGCAGGTAGCAGCCCGGGGCCATAGACGTGGGGGGATGGGGTAACCACCAGTTGTCGTAGCAGCCTAAATCCACATCGAACATGTCCACCCCGGCCTTTACCAGGTTTTCCATATACGCCAGCGTCATATCCGGCAGGCGCTCGTTGCGAAACTTTTTCAGGCTGGTCACGGTTTCCATACGGTCACCATAGGTGGCATTGAGGGCCGTGCTGAGATCGATACGATACATGATGGGGTAGCGTAGCCCCACCCGTCGGCGAATCTCTTGAACCAGCTCGATGCCAAATGTTTGCCAGTTAGTAAAGTGCCCCAACGTGCGTCGGTTAAAGGCAGGGTTGGTGAGCTGATCCAGCAGGTAGCCTTCATGGCCATGTAAATAGACACCATCGATAAGAGCAGCTTTTGCATCAGCGGCAGCTTGTCCCGCATTGCGGATAATCCGTCGGCATTCACGATCGAAAAGGGGCCGGCAGGGCACAATGGGCATATAGAAATTTGGGTTCCAAGAGGCCGAAACCGGCAGCCTGTATTTGTTGATCAGGCATTCCGGTGAACCTACACGCCCCAGACCCGGGGTGAGCTGTATAAAAATATGCGTCCCATACGCATGCACACCCTCCGCCAGGTCGCGCCACCCGGCATACACTGTGCGCGAACGATCTATCCGGGGGAAGTATGAAAGCTTACCAAGCTCGGTAACCGAGGGATCAATACCGTGGCTGACAGGTACCAGTCCTGTGGTGATGAGACCCACACCTCCCTGGGCACGCTCGATGAAATAGGCGATCATCTTGGCATTGGGCCGGCCGGTTTCTTCGGCCATAGAGATGTTGCCCATGGGGCCCATCACCAGGCGGTTCTTGAGTTTGATGCCATTTACTTGAACAGGTTCAAAGAGATGGGTGTATGGGTAGAGGTCGGCAGTCATCCTCCCCTTTGCAAACCAATTTTCATCCAAAAACCAATCACCAAGACGTTTAATCAAGGATTCGACGAGTTCATTCGGACTCTGTGGCATGCTGTTCTCCTTTTCTGATCTCTCTGTACTCATTCAAAAAAAATCTTTGGTCCTCTTCCAGGCACCGTGACACCACACCTGCCTGTTCTTAAAAAATAGCTCAGGCTGGTACATAATCAAGTGTGCTCTCTCCATCATTTCCACTAGTTTCCACAACCATATCATGGTGCACATACAAGTACGTATGATGTCCCCTTAGTTATTTGTAATACATAATAAGTACAGGGAAAATCAGGAGAACTATCCCCCTGATTCGCGCCAGGCCTGACAGATCATGACCATGGCAAGGGTGTCCAGTTCGCAGTATTTCAAGAGCGCTGCCTCGAGCTTGTCCCGCTCATAGTCCCCCATCTCCGAGAACTGCAGCCTGCAGTAGGCGGTCATGGCTGCCCCGCCCTCCTTGAGTTCCTCCTCGGTGCTCATGAGCTCAGAAGCTGCATCGTCACGGGCATCGAAGACCGGGGGGAGCAGGTCGTAGGGGTCGACCACCCGACCGTCGGCTCCGAACCTGATCCAGGTCCAGTCAGTGAAGTTCAGGCTTCTGATTCCGTCAGGCGCCCCGTAGACGGGCAGGGAGTACTTCTCTTTCAGGTATGCCGATGAATTCAGGAGTGCCGGGAGCACCTTCTTTATCGAGTTCGATCCATGGGTGGCAGGGGCGTAGTAGTAGCTCTTCACCAGCTCCAGGAGATCCACCATGGAGCGCCCGCCGTACCACTCATCAGAGCAGGTGATGGACCTGATGAACTCACACAGCGCATCCCTGTCCTCAGGCGGATCCGGGTCATCCAGGAGCTGCCGATACACCTCCAGAAGATACGTGTTCTCGTGGGTGGCATAGCGGAAGATCGTTCCCGCATCCTGTTCCAGCTGCTTCTTCAGCTCACGGACCGTGGCATAGTTGGGAAACACCCCGGGGATGGCATTGAGGTACTGCCCGGCATGCTCCACTGTGCCGTTTTCCTGGACCACGTGGTGGGAAAACTGGAAGATGATGCCTTCATAGGGCTTTCTGCCCCGGGTGAACGGGATCGCTACCCTGGCGGTCTCGAAGTCGATGAAGTGCAGTGGAAAGGCCCAGGTCTCCATCTCGGCCTTCATGCCCGGTGCATCGAAGAAGGCCGAGGTGTCCCTGTTCTTCACCTTTTCCACCTGGAGCCACTGCCGCCGGGAGACGGAGAGCCCCGGCCCCCTGCAGGCCTTTCTCCCGAGATCGCCCCTGTTCAGGTCTTTCAGGTGAAGCCTGCCAGATCTGATGAATGCGTTCTTCATCCTGAACTGCCAGAGTTCGAGGATGCTCGGCTCCGCAAAGTCACTCTCATTCCAGCCCAGCACCTCCTTCCAGCATTCCTTGAACCCGCTGATCGCCCCTTGGGCCTCCTGCTCGGGTGTGCATCGGAACTCGCAGCGGGAACACTTCGCCCCGATCTCCGGCGTGATCTTGAGGTCTCTTTCATAGTGGCTGGCGAGGAAATCGACGAGGCCGGCAAAGCTCATGCCGAGGCCGTCCATTGTATAGGTCTGCCGGTGGATGAGCCTGACCGCGTCGTCCACCGGGACCTCGACAAGAATCCTCGTGGCCAGGTCTTCCTCGGTGAGCGTGGTGGATACCCGCACCCCCTTCCGGTTCTTCGTTTCCCTCACGATGCGGAATTTCTGATTCAGGCCGTCTGTGGGGCACAAGGCGTTCCTGTCTGCCATCATGAGAAACGCGTTCACGTTGTGGCCAGGGCATGCCCGTTCCAGCACATATTTCTGAAAGGCCACATCGTGCAGGTATGATTCCCACCCGGAGGCGATCCTCCCTCGGCTGGTCAGGAAGGGCTTGTCACCGGTGGTATCATACGACTTGGCTTTCACCTCGATCAGGCGGAGGGTCTGTTCCTCCTTCACGAGGATGTCGATGCGGATGAAGAGGTTGTCGTGTCTGAATGCCGGCTCATAGAGAATGACCCGGCCCTGCTGCATCAGGTCCTGCGTCATGCGCTCGGCTTCACCGTGGTCAAGGGTTTCGATGCTGATACCGCCCGGATAATACTGCCGGGCCAGCTCTCCGACCTGGTAGCCTCCTTCGGCCAATGCTTCGAGAAAGGGGTCCTCCTGGCGCTGATCAGGGTATGCATCTTTGCCGGTGTAGAAGAGCTTGGTGGGGCACTCAATGCCCAGTTTGTATCTGCTCTTGGTCAGGTATCGAGCATTCGACATGGCGCTCCTTCACCGGGAGGTGTCACGAAGACGGGGGGTCATCAGGTTACAACCTGGTGCGGCAGGGTTCTCAATCATTCCACCTCAATGAGGGCCCCGCAGTCTTCGCACCGGTACCGGGTTTTGACCTGTTCTTGTGCTTCGATCTCTTCAAAGTCTGTGTGTTTCTTGCCGCACGCCTCGTAACATTCCGGGCAGTACCCGCTCTCCAGTTCATCAGGAGTAATCACCAGGTGGCAGTGCCGGCACCGCAGCTTGGCTTTTTCACCAGAGAGCAAAACGAGATTCATGTGCCTGCAGGATGTCATAGCGTAAACCTTCTAGAATACATTCCCGGATCAGGTCAACCCAGTTTGCTCTTCATACGATCACGGGGCATGCGGTAAAAACCTGCTCCAGAGTCTGCCGGATACGGCATAAAAGCAGACATTGCCCCCAGCCCCGGATACATCAATGAGCATTCCTGAGAGACACGCTCCCCGGACTACCCTGTCTCAGCCGAGGTGGCGATGGCAGCGGGCAGGTAGAAGCGCTGGGCGTAGTCCTTCACCATGCGGTCAGCGATGAAACGCCAGCCAAGGCTCTTGATGCCGTGCTTCATCCGCTTGACCCACGCCGCAGGGATGCCGCTCGCGTCTCGCTGGTAGTACAGGGGGATGACTTCCTTCTCGAGAGTCTGGTAAAGGTACTCGGCATCGCGCTGGTTCTGTACGCCAAGGTCGTTGTGCATGCCGCCGTGGCCGATGGCAAAGCCGTTCTTGCCATCAAAGGCCTCATTCCACCAGCCGTCCAGCACGGAGAGGTTCAGCCCGCCGTTGAGGACCACTTTCTGACCGCTCGTGCCGCATGCCTCCAGCGGCCGCCTCGGTGTGTTGAGCCAGATGTCCACCCCCTGGACGAGGTGTCGGGCCACGTTGTAGTCGTAGTTCTCCACGAACACGATGCTGCTTCGGTAGGCCGAGCTGTAGCTGAGCTGAGCGATCCGCTGCAGCAGGGCCTTGCCCTCATCGTCCCTGGGGTGGGCCTTGCCGGCGAAGATGATCTGGATGGGGCGGTGGGCATCGTTGATGAGCCTTGTCAACCGGTCGAGCTGGGCCAGGATCAGGTCTCCCCGCTTGTAGGTGGCGAACCTGCGGGCGACCCCGATGGTGAGTACGTCGGGGTCGAGGATGTGGTCGATCTGATTGAAGATCTCGTGCTGTCCGAGGCGCTCTGCCTGGATACGCAAGCGCCTTCTGACGAACCGGATGAGACGCATCTTCAGGTACTGGTGCGTCTCCCACAGCTCGCCGTCGTCTATGTCGTCCACGTTCTCCCACACGTCCGGGTGCACCATGCGCGTAGCCCAGTCCTGCCCGAGGCGTGTCTCGAAGAGCTGGTACATCTGCGGCGCCAGCCACGAGAGCACGTGCACGCCGTTGGTGATGTGGCCGATGGGCACCTCGCCCTCGGGCCTCCCGGGCCAGAGATCCTTCCACATGAGACGGCTCACGGTTCCGTGAATGGCCGACACCCCGTTGGCCCGCCGGGAGCTCTTGAGCGCCAGAACCGTCATGCAGAAGGTCTCGCTGCTGTCGTGGGGGTTCACACGGCCAAGGGCCATGAAGTCATTGTGGGAGAGCCCCAGCTTCTCCCGGAAGAGGCCGAGATGGTCCTCGATAAGATCCGGAGGAAAGCGGTCGTGCCCGGCCGCCACCGGGGTGTGCGTGGTGAACACGGTATAGAGCGCCACGCGGCGCTGGGCCCGGTGGAACGGGATCTGGTCATATTCCATGACCCGGCGGATCTCTTCGAGGATGGCAAAGGCGCTGTGCCCCTCGTTCAGGTGCAGGACGCCAGGGTGAATGTTCAGGGCCTGGAGCACGCGGGCCCCGCCTATACCAAGCAGGACCTCCTGGCGGATGCGGACCCGGGTGTCTCCTCCGTAGAGGCGGTTGGTGAGCTGGCGGTCTTCAGCGGAGTTGGCCTCCACGTTGGAGTCGAGCAGCATCAGCTTCACGCGGCCCACCTGCAGCCGCCACACCCGCGCGTGGAGCGGTGTGGTCTTCGTGTCGATCCGCACCACGAGATGGTGCCCCGACCCGTCGAGGAAGGGTTCAACAGGCAGCCTTCCGAGATCGAGATCCACGTAGTCCTCCTCCTGCCACCCGTCACGGTTCAGGCGCTGATTGAAGTACCCCTGCTGGTAGAGGAGCCCGATCCCGATCAGCGGGATGCCCAGGTCAGAGGCGCTCTTCAGATGGTCTCCGGCCAGGACGCCCAGGCCTCCCGAGTAGACGGGCAGCGACTCGTGGAGGCCGAATTCCGCGGAGAAGTACACCACGGGACGGTAGTTGATGTTTCCGCAGTGGATTGCCCCCCAGGTCCGCTCCTGCTCCATGTACTCGTTGAGCCGGCGGAATGCGTGGTTGATGCGGCTGTGGAGCACCAGTTCGGACGCCCGCTCCTCAACCTGCTCGGGCGTGATCTGGTTCAGGAAGGCGATGGGGTTGTGCTCCACCTCGCGCCACAGAGAGGGGTCAAGATCGGTGAAGATGCTGATGACCTCCGGGTGCCACATCCACCAGAGATTCTGGGCCAGAGCCCTGAGACGGTCGTGCAGGTGATTTTTTGCCTCTGCCATGGGTCGTCCTCCTCTACAGTACAGTATTCAATAATGATCCATCTCCCCCCATACCACAAACAATGTCTCCTGTTCACCACTTTCATCTGGACAGGCACCGTTCTGGCTCGGAATCTTCGGCACCCTGTATTGAAATCACACCACTCCTCGTAAATCAGAACGAGTTTCATATGTCTACAGGGTGCCACACTACACCCCTTGCAGGATCGTTCACCAGACCAGATCAATGGCTTTTGCATTTCACGGCGCTCTGGGGTAAGGTGACGGCACAGGTGCGAGGTGAACTACATGGAAGAACTGCAGAGACTTTCGTCTCATCTAGAAAACAGGCTCTCCGATCTGGCTGCCGCCCGCGGCAACGGCACCAGGATCGTGGGGTACACCCCCGGCGGATACCTGCCCGAGGAACTCGTTCTCGCTGCCGGGGCAGTCCCGGTCTGCATGATACAGGCAGGAGAGAGAACGGCCGTTGAATCATCCGAGCCCTACATCTGCCGGTGGATCGACCCCTTCTGCCGGGCGCAGATCGGCCTGGCAACCTCGGGGAGAGATCCCTACTATTCAGCGCTGGACCTGCTGGTGGTTCCAATCACCGACAACCACATCCGGGCCATTGCCGATGTGGTTGACTACAATACGGACCTGGAGGTCTTTCCCTTCGGCGTGCCCCACATGAAGGAACCATCGACATTCCAGTACTATCTCCACGGCCTTGTTCGTCTCAAGGAGAGAATCGAAGCGCTCACCGGCACCAAGATCACCGATGAAGGGCTCAAGGAGTCCATCAGGCTCTGCAACCGTGAGCGGGAACTCTTCAGGACGCTGAGCACACTGAGACAGTCACCTGGCGAAGCCATCTCAGGCAGCTCGTTTATTGCGCTGAACCACGCCTCGTCTGTCTCGGACAAGCGTTTCATGGTGCAGCTCCTCGAATCCGTTGCACACACCGTAATGAGCCAGCCGCGCAGGCAGGACAACGCCCCCCGTATCCTCCTGACCGGGTCGACCCTTGCCATGGGGGATACCCTGCCAAACCTGATCGAAGACTCCGGTGGCGCTGTGGTGATCGAGGAGTTCGCCGAAGGCATCCGGCCCTACTGGCAGGATGTCTCACTGGAAGGCGACCCCCTGCATGCCCTTGCTGAGGCGTATTTCATGGACAGGGTTGCACCTGCATGGTTCAGGCCGGGAACGGAGCGCCAGAACTTCCTCATCAGACTTGCCAGAGGGTGGCATGTGGATGGCGTCATCTGGTACCAGCTCCTGTTCCGGGAATCATACAAAACCGAGTCGTACTACTTTCCTGACCGTCTGCAGCGGCAAACCGGGCGTTCCATGCTCGTGGTGGAGTCGGATTACGATCAGAGTGAAGCCGGCCAGATGAAGACCCGCATCGAGACGTTCCTGCACATCATCACAGGAGGTACTGACTGATGGCCTTTTACGACAGACTCCTCGAACTCTGCGGGTTTGAAGGGGACGACATCGAGCAGCAGCGCCCCAGGATGGAGCAGGTGTTCACCACGATCCATATCGGACCCGATGATATGCCCCGGGTCGAGGAACGGGTGAGGAGACAGCATGATCTCTCCCTCACCGGTGTCCGCAGGCTGTTGCGGGCCTGGCTCCTGGAACTGGCCGACCTGGTGCTGGCGCGCGACGAGGGCAAGCGCATCGTCTACTACGGATACCCCAGCATCCAGGGCCCGGGCATGGCCATCAAGGCCGCCCTGGGAGAACACTCCTACGTCGGCTGCCCCGATGTAGTCCTGTGCCACAGTGTGGGGCTGATCTTCGATGCCTTGACCCCCATTCTCGAAACGGCTGAAAACCGCGGGCTGCCTGCAGGACACGGACTCTGCTCACTCCAGCAGGTCCGCAACGGCGCCCTTGCCCGGGGAATCATCCCGGTTCCGGATCTTGTCGTGGGTTCGAGCTACTACTGCGACATGGGATCCAAGGCGGACGAGCTCCTCCATGAGATCTACGGCCACCCGGCGGTGTACATCGACGGCTCGATGGACTCGCGGTGGGGAGAATTTCCCGGCTACGACCCTGAGAGAATCACCCTCATGGGAACCCAGCTCGGGAAGCTCTTTTCCACGGTGGAAGACGTTCTCGGCGTGAGGGTGACCAGGGACTGCATGCGCGAGACCATGGCCACCAACCGGGCACTGTTCAGCGGCCTGGGCCGGCTCACCTTCCAGATGATGGCCGACCCTGTCCCGATCAGCGCCGTGGTCTCCGGCATGGCCCTGAACCTGGCGGCAGCCTCGACCGGGAGGTTTATGCGAGAAGGGCCTGAAACCCTGGAGATCCTCTGCAGCGAGGTTCAGGAACGGGTCGATGCCGGAGTCGGGATCGTGGAGAAAGGGGCGCCCCGGGTGCTGAACTTCGCGGTCTCGTTCTCCGACCCCGAGATAACCCACATGATGGAGCGTGCAGGCCTGGCCCTTGCGGCTTCTTTTGTGACCGTGCCCCCTGCCAAACGCGACCCGTCCCTGTCCTTCGAGACCCTGGGAGAGGAACTGGCAGAAGCAGCGATGCGCAGTGGCGCCTACCACAGCACCTACGGGTTCGCAAAACGCTTCGCCCAGGCAGCCCGGGCCCTGCAGATGGATGGCGTCATCTGGGGATACCAGTACAACTGCAGGCCCCAGGCGCTCGGATCGCACCTCTTCAAACAGGTGATCGAAGAGGAGGCTGGCGTGCCTACCCTCTCCCTTGAAATGGACATCTACGAATCCCGCAGCTATTCGGCCGAGGCACTGAAGACCAGGGTGGAGGCCTTTGCCGAGATGCTCAGGGCGAGAAAGGTGCTGAACCAGGGTGGCCGTTGAGAAAGGAGGGAACGATGCATGGCAGGTGAGAAGGTGAAAACACTGCGGGTTGCGGCTGTTCAGATGGAGTCGAAGAACGCTCTGGTCAGGGCCAACCTCGAACATGCGGGTCCGTTTGTCGAGGAGGCGGCCCAGAGAGGAGCGAAGCTCGTTGTGCTGCCAGAGTTCATGCCCACGGGCTACCTCTTCACCAGGGCCATCTGGGACGCGGCTGAAACCAGGGAAGGCCTGACGGTGCAGTGGCTGAAGGAGACCTCCCGACGATTCAGCATATACCTGGGAACAAGTTTTCTCGAAGCAGATGGCGAAGAGTTCTTCAACTCCTTCGTCCTTGCCAACCCGGACGGCACTGAAGCGGGCCGTGTTCGAAAGCAGACCCCTGCTGCCTTCGAGGCATACTTCACCAGGGGGGCTCCGGGGTCTCACGTGATCGACACTGACTTCGGGCGAGTGGGCGTGGGGATCTGCTACGAAAACATGCTGTCCTACACCCCGCGGTTGATGTCCACGCACGCTGTCGACATCATGCTCATGCCGCATTCCGCACCCTGCCCCATGAAGAGCATCCTCACTCCGCAGTCGGCCGTTCGATCGTTTCTCGTCAACCTCGAAGGTCTCGCGGTGTCGTATGCACAGCTGCTGGGCATCCCTGCGGTCATGATCAACAAGAGCGGGCCATGGGATACTCCGCTCCCGGGCATCCCCTTCCTGACCCAGCATTCATACTTTCCGGGGCTGTCCGCAGTTGCCGACTCCGATGGGACCCTGAAAGCGCAGCTTGGAGGTGATGAAGGTCTCATTGTCGAGGATGTGGTGCTGGATCCTTCACGCAAAACCCATACAGTGCCCGCGTACACAGGAAGATGGGTGAAAGAGTTTCACTGGGCGATCAGGATCTGGAGGCTGGTCGAGGTTCTGGGGAGCACCTGGTATTCGCTGAGTGCCGAGCGGAAGCGGCGAGCGATGGAGGTGTCTTCGGGCAGATGAGCGCCGGAGCCGTTGACGCTTCATAGCTCATTCCCGTTCAAACGGCGCAGGCATCCTCTGCCGCCTCTTTCAGGATGAGGATGCTTCCGCGCAGAAGATCT
>DSBG01000059.1 GCA_011046135.1 Deltaproteobacteria bacterium | reverse complement strand
CCCCCCAAGGGGGCCATGATCGCACACAAGAACTACCAGTGGATCGCCCGCCAGACCCAGAAGATCACGCGCACCTCGGTGCAGGACGAAACCATTTCGTTCCTGCCGCTCAACCATGTCTATGAACAGATCTTCGACCTGATGATGCACCTCAGGGTCGGGCACATCGTCAATTTCACCGAAAACACGGACACGGTGATGAATGACCTCAAGGATGTCTCTCCCACCCTGTTCCATTCGGTGCCCCGGATCTGGGAAAAATATCACTCCGGGATCGTGCTCAAGATGATGGATGCCACGTGGTTCAAGCGAACGGTATACAGCCTGGCGTTCAACGTTGGCAGTCGTTACAATGACCATGTTCTGTCCAAGAAGAAGCCCCCCCTCACCCTTGCCCTGGCATACCGGCTCGCCTACTTCAGCGTATTCTGGAAGCTCAAGGAACGGCTCGGCTTCGACCGCGTACGGCTGGGTTTTTCCGGGGCAGCACCCATCTCTCACGATGTCCTGAAGTTCTTCCAGTCCATCGGAATCCCCATCCGAGAGGGATACGGCCTCACGGAGACCACCGGGATCACCCACATCTCCGACGAGTGCAATTTCAAGCTGGGAACCGTGGGCAAGTGTCTGCCCGGAACCGAGGTGATGATCGCCGAGGACGGCGAGATCCTCATCCGCCACGGGGGCGTGTTCAAGGGCTACTACAAGGAAGAGGAGCAGACCAGGCAGATGATTTACGACGGTTGGCTCCATACGGGCGACGTCGGTGAGATCGACGAGGAAGGCTATCTCAAGATCACCGACCGGAAGAAAGACCTCATCGTCACGGCAGGGGGCAAGAACGTTGCCCCGCAGTACATCGAGAACATGCTGAAATTCTCGCCGTACATCAACGATGCCGTGGTCATCGGCGACCGGAGGAAGTATATCACGGCCATCATCGTGATCGACGAAGAGAACGTGGTCAAGTACGCCCAGGACCAGAAGGTGCAGTACACCACCTTTTCAAGCCTGACCAAAACCGAAGAGGTCATCAAACTCATCGAGGAGGAGGTAAACAAAGTCAACAAGCAGCTCGCCCGTGTCGAGAACATCCGGAAGTTCAGGCTCCTGGACAAGAAGCTCTACACCGAGGACGGTGAGGTCACCCCCACCATGAAGGTGAAACGCAAGTCCATCCACGAACAGTACAAGGATCTCATCGAATCTATGTACAAGGAAGGCGAGTAATCACCGGTTCCCAGACCTGTTGGCCGATGTTCATCATCACGCACGCGGTCCATCATACCGCAAGCGAGCAGACGATGAGAGCCGCCACCCTGTGGGCTCACAGGCATCGCATCTGTGGTTTGCGTGCCACACACATCAGAGGTCTTCTTCGAGGAAGCCCTGCTCTGAAAACATAAAAACCGTCTGTAGCTCCCCGGCATTACCCATGATCCCCTTACCGAATACTGTTTCAGGCATGTTTTTTGCTTACTACTTTTACTCACCTTGTTCTTTAATGATACTCGCTTTGAGGAGATTCTATCAGGGGCATAACGGGGCGGTTCCCCCTGGATCGACCAGAGGAGATCCGTGATTCTCCACGAGAAAGGAGAACTGGTGGCCATGAAGAACGTACGATATGCGCTGTTCCTTCTTGCAGTGGTGCTGATACTCTCTGGATCAGGCTTCGCGGGGTTACTTCATGCACAATCTCCCGGGATGGAAGCCGAGGCCCCCTCACATCCCGACGTCCCGGCGTTCCTGCCTCCTCTGGGCACCTATTACTACTGTTTCGAGTTCAACAGCATCTCCATCGGGACAGCCTTGATCACCATCCATCGCGAGGGCGAGCACTATAAGATGGTGGTGTCCGCACGAACGAACGACACCGTGGATCGCGTATACAAAATCCGGTACCGGGGAGAGAACCTCACTGAACCTGATCACCTCGCGCCTGTGGAGACAAAAATATACCAGCGGGTAAAATCGACGCTGAAGGAGTACGTCATACGTTTTCTGGATGACGGTGTCATTGCAACCTCCGAAAAAAAGATGAAAAAAGGCAGGGTTGTCAACAACAATGCACGGCAGCTCCATCCGGAACGATTCACAGCTGATCCTTTCTCTGCTACCTACCTTGCCCGCGCCCTGGAGTGGAGGGAAGGACTCGAGCAGGTCTTCGAAATCTATACCGGGAAAAAGCGCTATGAACTGCGCCTGACATGCACGGGCAGATCGTCTGTGGAAACCCTCGGTGAGAAGCGGGATTCCTGGGTAATCGTTCCCAGGGTGAATCTCCTGGACACCGGGGAGGGGTCTCCAGACTCCGGTGATACAAAGGCTGACATCAAGATCTACCTTTCAGCCGACGAGTCCAAGGATGTGCTGAAAATCGAGGCCCGCCACACCATGGGAACCTTCCTGGTCCTCCTCGACCGGTTCGAGGCTGCCGCAGACGTGCAGGAAACCCCTTAAGGCCCTCTCATCCGCCTCTTCCTGCTGCGGATATCGTCCCCGGAAATTTCACGCGAACAGGAACCGCCCCTGATCCACCGTCTCCCTGCCCCTTCGGGCGTGCATGTCCAGGAACGCTGGATTGGCGAGTGATCAGAGGAGTAACGGGTCATCTCATGTTTTGCCCCAGAGTCTGTTGTTCAGGCCTGAGCTCCTCTCGATCCGGCGCGATATTCCCGCTGAAAAGATCTCGGGGCGAGCCCACACCTGCAGGTGCTTCTTCGCCCTGGTGATCCCGGTGTATACGAGTTCCCTGGTCATGACAGGAGAATCCCTGGAAGGAAGGATCAGCACGACGGCATCGTACTCCGAGCCCTGACTCTTGTGCACGGTCATGGCAAAGGAAGTCTCGTGCGCCGGCAGCCTTACAGGAGAAACCTTCCTGGCTCTCCCACCGGCCACCTGGAAAAAGGCCCCCAGTTCGCCCTCTTCATCATCGGCAAGGATGATACCGATGTCGCCGTTGAACAGGCGAAGTCCATAGTCGTTTGCCGTGATCAGGATGGGTCTCCCGTGGTACTGTGTGCCATGCTTGGAGATCAGCCCGTGTTCGAGAAGAATCTGCTCGATCGTTGAATTCAAGCCCTGGATGCCGAAGGGCCCCGCTCGCAAGGGGCACAAGACCCTGAATGAATCGAAAAGCATGAACTTCTCCTGAATCGAGGAGGCTTCGAGGTACTTCCTGTACCCCTCAACGATCCTCTCTCTGAGGGAATCTATGAGATCTTCACCCGTTCCGTACTCAACGAAGCTGAGATCCGGGTACGTTCCTGATCCGAGGATTTCCATACACCGGGAAGAATCTCCCTCATTGACGGCACTGCTCAGCTGATAGATGCCGCTTTCCGGGGTGAAGCGAAAGGTTTTCTTCAGCTCGATAATGGAGTCCTGAAGGCCAGGTGCGCCACTTCCCGCTTCGACCTCACACCCGAAGTGCTCCATGAGCGAACGAAACGATGGAGAATAGGCATGGTGCCTGTCCAGGTCACAGATGTCACCCAGAACATAGCCGGCTTCGACCGAGGCGAGCTGATTCTTGTCTCCGAGCAGAATCAGCCGCGCATTCTTCCCGAGCGCCTGCACCAGTCTGGACATCAGGGGAAGGGCCACCATGGATGCCTCATCCACCACAACCACGTCCACGGGGAGCGGGTGTTCGCGCCAGTATCGTGAGCGGGAAGACCCCGGCACCATGCCCAGCAGCCGATGGATTGTAGAGGCCTCCCGGGGAAGAAACCGCCTGATATCATCGGAACAAGCCAGGCCCTGAGCCGAGGAGAGAACAGACTCCTGAAGCCTCTGGGCAGCCTTGCCCGTCGGAGCGGTCAGGGCTACACGAAGTGGACCGCTTTGTTCCATCAGAAGTGCGAGAATCCGTGAAACAACGAAGGTCTTTCCCGTCCCCGGCCCGCCCGTTACAACCGTCAGCCCGCTGAATACCGCGGTGATGGCCGCTATTTTCTGCCAGTCTGAATCCCCTCCCCCTCCCGGGAGAAACATTCGATTCAAACCTCTCTTCAGGAGGTCCCTGTTCACCGGGAACCTCCGTCCGGTACTATCGAGCAGCTTATCGGCGAGCCTCTGTTCATAGTCCCAGTACCGCCGCAGGTAGAGCCTGCCATCCCTGTCAAGGACAAGCGGGGTGCCCTCCCCGGGCATTCCCACCACTGGAGAGCGCTTCAGGCAGGATGTCCAGCGCGCGAGATCCGGACACCTCTGGGGGAGGTCCTTCTCATCGTGGACGATCGAGGTTCCTGAGAAGTCAGCCAGATCGATGCAGATGTGACCTTCCCGGGTATACCTGCTCACCAGTGCGCAGGCAAGGAGCACCTCTTTCCCGGAACCGGAAAGGTCCTCGATGAACCGTGCAAAATGAATATCAATGGGCTCGAAGAACAGGCCTTTCCCCTGCAATCGAACTGCCTTGTCCATGTTCATCCCGACAGATCCCCCCTGACACTACTCTGCGGCCAGTCGATCAGGCCTTCACGCAGCCGGGAGATGCTCGCTTCATCCGGTCGAGCTGAGACTATTCCGTAGTCAGCCCCCGCATTCGGGTCTACCCCCCTGAGAAACACGTAGTATACCCCCGCGAAATGCTCCTGGTACGAGTATCCTGTCATGGTCCTTCTGAGATACTGATCCAGTGCCAGGGTGTAGAGGTGATACTGGAGAACATAGTAGTCCCGATGCATGACCGCCTGGAGAGCATCTCTGCCGTAGCTCTCTCTGTCGCTTCCCAGGTAGTTCGATTTCCAGTCGAGGAGATAGTACCTGCCCCCATGGCGGAACACGAGATCCATGAATCCCCTCAGATACCCCTGCACCGGGTCGAACCTGAGCCTCCCGAGCATCTCGGTAACGTCCATGAGCCGCGCTCCCCCGTCCCGAAAGACATCCCGGAGGGCCATGGGTGTCATGTTCTTCAGTGGCAGGTAGAATTCCAGCTCCGTGAGCCTGGAATCACGGCTGATATCAATGAGCCTGAAGTTCCCGAGGTCTGTTGTGAGCACGTTGGTCACCACGGTGAAGATCGTGTCTCCCCACTTCTCATCGAACCCGAAGGTTTCCATGACCTGTTCGATGGAGAGTCTGATCGAACGATCATCTGCCTGAAAATCGATGAGTTCGAATATCTTGTGCAGCAGCGTTCCGGTGCGGGCTCCCCTGGGAATACTGTATGCATCAAGCTTCTCCGGCTCTGAACGAGCGGTTTCAGCAGTTGACGGCACAAACGTGAGGGTGTCACGGTCGGCAACCTCCTCCAGGGAAAGAGCCTGCCGGGAAACCAGGGAGGTGAAGCTCGCGATCCCCCACGACCTGTCGATCTCCCCCCGGAATCTCCTGGCAGAGAGTGACTCTGTCTTAAGCGTCTCACCATGGAACCTCTGGGGTGCTCCCGAGGGTGGTTCTTCGAGGCACAGCTCCGGTTGTCCCTGGGCTATGATCGACAACAGATCCTGGAGCATGGCCCCTTGATCGATCCTCATCCCTTTGAGTGCCTGGATCCCGGCAGAGGTACCGGGAGCCCTCGGAGCATGGAGGAGATGGGAGAGGGCAGAGGTCTCTGCCTGGTTGAACGTGCCCCAGGCCAGGTAGCAGCGGTGCTTGGCCCTGGTCAGGGCCACGTAGAGAAGCCTCATGTTTTCAGCCAGCGCCTCGGTTTCGGCATATGTTCTGTGTGCATCCTGCTCAAGCGATCCGAGATCAATGGTTGGCATGAAGCCTCTGTCCGGGTCGTGAAAAAGGAAGACGGCATCATCGGTGGTAGACCCTGACCAGGAAAAGGGGCAGAAGACCACGGGAAATTCGAGCCCCTTACTCTTGTGAATGGTGAGTACCTTTACGGCATCGTCATCTGTTTCCAGCCTCAGCTGGTGCTCCTCTTCACGTCTCATCGATGGGTCGCACTGCAGAGAAAACCACTTCACCAGCTGTCTCATCCCGAGATGCCGCTGCCTTTCAGCCTGGTTCAGCACTTCAGAGAGGTGGAGAATGTTGGTGAGCAGTCTCTCCCCCCGATGCTGGGAGAGCAGTCTCTCCCTCAGATTGATCTGCGAGATGAACCTTCTGAACATGGCAATGAACCCCTGGGATCGCCAGAGATCGTGACAGGCTCTAAAGGTGATGATCCACGTCTCCCAGGAGGACTCATCATCCAGGAGGTCATCGATCTCCCGGGCCGTGAACCCAAGGATGCGTGATGCCAGGGCCGTCCTGATGAGTCCTTCGGAAAACGGCTCTGCCATGGCCTTGAGCACCATCTCCATGTCCAGGGTTTCCGGGCTGTCGAAGACATTCTCGTCGCTCAGGACGACACAGGGGATTGCATGGCTTCGCAGGGCATCACGGATCATACGTGCCTGCCGGTTTTCTCTCACAAGAACGGCAATATCGCTCGGCTTGATGCGCTGATCCCCGATACGGACCTCTCCGCGGGAAGCCCCTGTGAGCAGCCGGGATATCTCGTTCACGACGGCACCCGTTATGCGCTCCTCGGCCTGGAATTTGGGAATCGGTCGGTCATTGTCAGAGCCGAAAAACCACAGGACAACGTGCGCGTCCTTTCCATCGGAGAAGAGGGCCCGATCATGCACTGCAGCGGGGATTGCAGGCTCAAAACCTATTCCCCTGAACACGAAGGGCTCCTGTGAAGAGGAGAAGAGATGGTTTATGGCCTCGATCAGGCCCGGTTCGCTCCGGTAGCTCTCCCTGAGGGTATGCCTGAGTGCGCGGGGCACGGACTGCGATGCAGAGAGGTAGGTGAAGATATCCGCACCCCTGAAGGAATAGATCGCCTGCTTTGGATCTCCGATCATGAACAGGGGGCCCTCGGGAAAGACAGTAGAGAATATCTCGTACTGGATCGGGTCTGTATCCTGAAATTCGTCGATAAGTGCTGCCTTGAGGTGTTCCCGGATCGCATGGGCAAGGGTGGAGCCCTCTTCGGATCGAAGCGCATCACGCATCCTCATGAGCATATCGTCGAAGTGGATCAGGCTGTTGCGTTCTTTTCTCCTGGGAAGCTCTGCATCCAGAAAACGGAACACTTCGCGTTTCAGCCAGATGATCTTCTCGTCCATGGCCTCGACAAGGGCCCGGGATCGCTGCAGGAGCTCTTCACACAGGGAAAAGAACGGGTGTTCCGGCGCCAAGAACCCTTTCTTGACAAAAGTCCCGATCTTGGAAGTAGAGAACCTCTCGATGAAAGGGTCCACGGGGAGCTCCCTGCCCTGTGAGGAGATGAAGTCGTCCATGCATCGGCCCCAGATGGGGAGGCTCTCGGGCTTGTACAGTGAGCGCTTCAGGTTCCCTCCCAGCAAAAGAAGCTGCAGGATCTGCTCTCGCTCCTTGTTCCAGCAGTGTTCCACCCTCTTGAACTGCTCCTGGTAGAGTGATCGGGCAGGTTCGATCTCGGGGGCCTTACCCTCGGGGATGATCCTGGCGTGGAGGGGAACCTTGCGGACGAGATTGAGAAGGGTTTCCGGTGTGACCCTTTTCCTGCGAAGGTACGACACGAATTCTGGAACGGCGTCCGGCAAGACACACCCCCGAAAGAAGTCGTCTATCACGTTGAGCTGGATCTCGCTCTGATCGGTGATAAGTTCGCTGGCAAAGGGGCTCCCGCTCTCGAAAGCCATCTCGTGGAGCATTCTCTGGCAGAACCCGTGGATGGTAAAGATCGCCGCCTCGTCGAACCGATGCAGGGCTTCCTGCAGACGTTCGACCGCCCGGGCCGGGTTTTCCTGGGATGCCGCAAGACCCTTGAGGTATTCATCACCGCAAGCCCCCGTGGACAGTGCCCCGAGGGCGGCGTGTATTCTGGACCTGATCCGCTCTCTCAGTTCGTCGGTGGCCGGAACCGTGTAGGTCACCACGAGGATCTGGTTGACTTCAAGTTCTTGCTCCAGAAGATATCTGAGGTAGAGCGATGTCAGGGTGTACGTCTTGCCCGTTCCTGCACTGGCCTCGATGAGGTGTGTTCCGTCCAGGGGGATTGCCAGCAGCTCCTGTGTGTTCACAGCTTCTCCTGCCGTGCATGTGCCATAAGCGGCATGAACACGTTCTCTGAAAGGGATACGAACTCGTCATCGAGGGGATCGACCGTGGAAAAACAGATCCGGTAGTAGCTGTTCTCTTTTTCTGCACCGTGGGCGTACCCGCCGTTCCACGCGTCCCGCGCAGCGTTTAGGCAGTCTTGACGTGAGTGAGCCGGACTTTTTTTCTCCAGAACGAATTTCCACGAACTCTGCGGGAAGAAGTGAATGGGCCTGCTCAGGCCCGACCAGTAGATAGTCAGCAGCTCGGCAAGTATGTCCGGGGCGTACTTTACCGGTTCGAAGGTAATGAGTCTGTCCCGTGCCACATGGTGGCTCATGACCCGAGGATCATGGGCAGCGCACAGGAAAAGATGCATGATCCAGGTTCTCACGAGATCATTGCCCCTGAGAAGACCCCCCCGGTATGAGATCATTGCATGTTCGCCGGCAAGGACAGCTGACCCATGGATGAGGAAGTCTCCACTTACCAGATCGAATCTCACCTGCTCAGGCGTTCGATTCCTGGAAAGATCTCTGATGGTCGTGATCTGGGATTTCACGTCACGGGTGAGCTCCTCGAGAATATCCTGGCCCGCAATCCCGTGGGGAAGAGTTCCCTGGGCCAGGATTTGTTTCCAGGTCTTCCTGGGATCGATCCCGGCCAGGTCATCCCTGATGATCATCTGCCTGTACTGGTATGCATGGAGGGGATCGAGATCAAAGGGCTCCCTGTCCAGAATGGCTTTGGTCCTATCCCGCACAAAGATGCCGAGCCTCCGGGTGAGGAGAAACTCCGCAGGATTCCTGAAAAATCTGCACAGGCCGTCTCCATCCAGGATCTTCCACTCGAGACCGGGTTCCTTCAGAGGATGCTCTCCAAAATCCCACGAGACCTTTTCTCTGCACACGAGACGCTTGGCGGCCCGCTCATTCTCACTCGAGTAGCTGAACAAACCCTGGGTCCCGGTAAAGTATTTCGGATTGAAGGCCTGGAGCGGATGCCGTCTGAGCATGTGTTCCACCACAGCCCGGTTGTCAGAGAAGCAACAAGCATCGTCCACATAGTCCATGAGCGTGCTCACCACAACACTGGGAGGAATCGATGCATTGTCCTGAATGCCCTGCCCTATGTAGCTCATGCAGAACGCGTCGTGAGCGGAGAGCATGGCTTCAAGGAAAATGGCGAGATCATCGTCACGTTTTGATCGATCCCCCGATCCCGGCTGTGCAGAGATGAGGTCAAATCCTGTGCGAACCGACTGTCTCGGATAGTTCGCATGGTTCATCCCCATCAGCCAGATGACCCTGAAGGGGATGCTTCGCATGGGCAGCATGGAGCAGAAGGTCACTCCGCCAGAGATGAACCCCTGCCCTTCCCGTGATCTGCTGAGCCGGTCCTGCAGGGCCGCTTTGATAACCACGAGAGAGACCTGGTCATGAAACCCGGCAATCTCATGACTCCTCGCGAACTCAGACAGCACGGTTCTTATTGCATGCAGGTAAGCCTGAGACTCTTCATCTTCCAAAAAAAACGCCTCCAGAAAGGTTTTCAGGGTTTCAGACCACTCCAGGAGGGAACGTGCCCGCGTGCTGTCCTCCATCCAGGAAAACACTGCGCGCACAAAGTCCAGGAATCGCCCGAGCACCAGCGCATCCTCGCCCTCCATGTCGTCGTAGGGAAGAATATCGCAGAACAGTTCGGGTGACTGCGCCGGCAGGGCATAGCCGAGAAGCAGTTTCCTGATTCCCCACTCCCAGGTATTCTGTTCGATGCCATCCGATTCCCCTTCTTTTTCCCCAACAGCGTCACGCCCACACCTGATGTTCGTGACCGATATCCAGTCCTGGATCAGAGACAGGTGCTTCTCCTCAAGGGAGAATTTCCTCCTGAGGGCATCACACTCCAGGAGAGCATACACCTTTGTTGCCTCTAAACGGCTCTGAGGAATATCGAGGAGGGCGAGAAAGGTGTCCGTGATATCATTCAATGCTCTCAACGACCGGTCCGCGATACCGTGGGGGATGTATCGGGGGTCGTGTGATGAGCTGGTGAACACTGCATGAACCAGCGGCGCATACACCTCGATATCAGGGGCCATCACCAGGATATCCTCGGGTCTGAGACCAGGAATCTCTTCGAACATGCCCAGCAGGGATTCGAAAAGGACTTCCACCTCTCTCATGGGACTGTGGCAGGAGTGAACCTGGATGGATCTGTCCTCCTGGGTGATCTCATGGTTACCCGTTGGGCATCTCAATTCGAGGATGTCATTCTGGATGTACCCGAGCATGGTGTTCCTGTCTGAAGGGCTGTAGTTTTCATATCCCTCGAACTCATGTTCATGAACGAGAGAAAAGAAGGTCCTTCCCAGGCCACCCAGTGACGCAAGGATGGGATTTCCCTGTTCGAGGTGGAGTTCATCTCTGCTTTTGTCTCCCGAGTAGCGTTTTATTCTCGAGATCTCAGAGGACGAGCGGATATCAAACCAGAACTCGCGACAGGGATTCATGAGAAAGAGGAAGACATCCGTACGTGAGGAGATCGCGCTGATGACGTCGAGGTGAAACCGGGGCAGGTACGAGATTCCAAAGATGGAAATCCTTTTGGGGAGGCGGTTCGGGTCGCAGCTTTCCAGTGCACCGGGAAACTCCCTCCAGAGTTCAGTTCGGTGCAGCCCTGATTTCGTCTTCACCAGGGCCTGCCACAGACAGGCCTGCCAGTATTCATCCTGTGCATGTCCGGGAATACCTGAACGATTCCCCCTGTCCCACACACGGATCATCTCGGGGCGGAAGATCAGGTACTGATCAAAGGTATCCGCCAGGATCCGCGAGAACTGATAGCGCTTGCGTGCATCTCCATCGTCCTCGAGATAGGCTCTCAACCCGGAAAACCCGGGGTCACCAAGGTGCTCCGGGATCAGCGCCATGAGTTTCCAGGTCATGTGCTCCACGTCGAAGGACTCGTCCTGATTCACTCCAGGCATTACCCGTTCGAAAAGCTCGGAGAGCAAAGCATTGGGAAAGGGAAACTTCATGTTTGCACAGATGCCGTTGAGTGAGGCGAGTTTCATGGAGATCCACCGCTGCATGCCGGTGCTCTGAACAACCACGATTTCCGGTTCCAGGGGAGAGGCACGGGGGGTCCTCAGGACCCTCGCAAGCTCTGATGCAAGTGTCTCGAGTCTGTTGCTGAGGAATACCTTCATTCCGGGCATTTTATCTCCATGTTTCCATCCATTAAGGGAAGTTATACCATACTCCTCTGTCCTGATGAAGACCCTCGAACGCACCTCAATCCGGCAGGATTTCCCTATTCATACGGGTTATCGCACCCCGATACGGTCTGTGGCAGATCTTTCCTCCTCAGGCAACCCCAGGTTCCCTCGGACAAAGAACATCTTGAATCATCTCCTGCCTTGATATACTCAAGGGATGTAACCTCGGGATAGTATCAGGGCGCCTGTTGTGTTGAACACAGCTCAGGAGTTCCGGGTGAAAAAATCGACTCCTGATATTCTCTGCAGTGTGATTTGTGACCTCCTCGTGATCATCACCTCACACAGGCTGCTTTTTCTCAGTACAAGAGAAAGGATAGGCTTGCCATGTCGAAATCCAGGCAGACTTTCCTTATGGAACAATTCCGACGCCGCCCGTGCATTGGAACGCACCTCTGATCCTACCTACTTTATCTTTCTCCAGTGCCAGATCCGCTCGAAGATTTTCTTCTCCGATGCTGGCATCCGTCAAGGGGGTCACACGCTCGCTGACAAACCTCACATCCTCCATGGAATAGAATGCCTGGGGATTGAATCTCTTGATTCTGTTCAGAAAGGGTCCGATATCGTGCCGCTCGATGATGGAAACAATCACCTTCACCGAACCGGTGACACCCTGCGCGTCGATGACGGTCAGCCCATATCCCGAGGCCCACAACTTTTTTCTTGTGAAGACACTGCTCTTTCTTTACGATGACACGGTCATGAACGTATCGAACTGATCCGGGGAGGACATCGTGTACGACTTTCAAAAGGGCAGCGTCAGATTCATCCGCGGAGGCAGATATCCCCACAGCCACACCGTGGTGATCGACGACGAGAGACGCGCCCTGATTGATGCAGCCAGCGACAAGGAGAAGCTCCTCGCCTTCGATCGGGAACGACCTGTGGATCTCCTGATCACGAGTCACGCCCACGAGGATCACCTCATGTTCAATCACCTTTTCGCGCACGCTCAGTTCCTCGCACACGAGGCGGATGCAGAAGCCTTTGGCAACAGCAGGACCCTGGTGCTCCAGTATGCCCCGAGTGAAGAGGAACACCCGGTGTGGGAGGAGTTTCTCATCAGGGACTGCAACTTTGTCCCTCGCTATCCGGACAGACTCCTCAAGGATGGAGATCTCATCGATTTCGGACACACCCAGGCACAGGTGATCCATACCCCGGGACATACCCCTGGTCACTGCGCATTCCATTTTCTCGAAGAGAAGATCCTGTTCCTTGCAGACCTCGACCTGGTAAAGGCTGGGCCGTACTATGCCGATGTCACCTCGAGTCTGAATGATACCATCAGATCGCTCGAGCGGATCAGGTCCATCGAGGTTGAGACCTTCCTCACCTCCCATGGGAAGGGAATCTATGATGGAGATCCTGCTCATATCGATCGCTACCTCGAGACCATCTCCTGCCGTGAGGCATCGCTCCTTGAGTTCCTCTCAACCGGGCCGAAGACCCTGGCTGAAATTGTCGCTCGAGGAATCATCTACGGTCCCCCGAAATCGATCGGGGCATGGGATCTCTCGCTGTCTGAAAAGGGCATGATGATCAAGCACCTTGAACGCCTCACGGGATCCGACATGCTCCTGATGGAAAACGGACGCTACCACGTGATCGAGTAATGCCCGGGGAACGCATCGACATGGGCAACGCCTGAATGTTGTAGTGCAGCTGCGGAAGGTCGAGTGTCGAGAAACCCTCATTGACATTCTGTTAAGCTCCAGCAGAAACAAAAAGTCGTGCAGCCGCGGCAGGTCGAATGTCGAGGCACCCCTCTCCTGGTGTTTTCCAGTATGATGAGCATTTCTCCTCGGGTTTCAACTTTTCCGCGTGAGTCACCGATGAGATACCCCATGATCCATGGAGGCCGTGAAGGCGTGTTCCCGGCGCATCATGCAAGGATGTGGATTCATGGATCCATACGATCACACGTGGGTACCACCTGGTAAAGGAAAAACCATGCAGTATGTCTATCGGGATATCGTCGAAAGATCGCCGTTTCTCATCTGCCGTTTTCTTCCCGGGGATGGCACCATCACCCTGGTCAATGAAGCCCTTTGCCTCTGTTCAGGAACACCGCGGGAGGAACTCGTGGGAACGGACTTCTTCTGTCTTGTCCCCAGGGAAGATCACACCCTCCTGAGGGATCACCTCGTCGCTCTGACTCGGGAGAATCCCCAGGCCACCATCGAACACGCCCTGCTCTGCCCGGGGGGGACCAGACAGTATCGCTGGATCACCGAGGCCCTTTTCCATCACAACGGCGGTATCTATGAGTACCAGTCCATAGGACAGGACATCACGGAGACAAAAAACCAAGAAACTCACGCCCACCACGCCCAGAAGATGGAGGCAATCGGGACCCTGGCAGGGGGAATTGCCCACGATTTCAACAATATCCTCTCCGGCATCCTTGGCTTTACCGAGCTTGCCATTATGGAAACCGAACAGGGATCATCCATCAATAAAAAACTCGAACATGTGATCAAATCAGGCAACAGGGCAAAGGAACTCATTAAACAGATCCTCCTGTTCAGCCGCCAGGGCGATGACGAGAAAAAACCCATTCACATCCAGGCAGTCATAGAGGATGCCCTGAAGATGCTCAGGGCAAGCCTGCCGTCCTCGCAGGAGATCTTCCAGGTTCTCGATGCAGGCGACGCCATTGTCGAGGCTGATCCAACCCAGATACACCAGATCGTCATCAACCTGTGCACCAATGCATACGACGCAGTCATGGATACCGGCGGATTCATCGAGGTGAAGCTGTTTCATCGCAAGAAACGCGACAGAACAGGGAGTGAGGCCACCGGAGAAAAACCCGGTTCATGTGTCGAACTCATCGTCACGGACACGGGGAGCGGAATGGCTCCACAGGTCATGGCCCGGATCTTCGACCCCTACTACACCACCAAGGAGAAGGGAAAAGGGACCGGTCTCGGGCTCGCCATTGTCCATGGGATTATCAAAGGCCTCGGAGGAACCATCACGGTCCAGAGTATCCAGGGAAAAGGAACCACGTTCTCTGTCCTCCTTCCCGGGGTGGATCCTCCGGGAGACGATCGTACAGATGAGAACACACCCATACCCACGGGGAACGAACGAATCCTGTTCGTCGACGACGAGGAGGATCTCACCGACATGGTCCGGCAGATGCTCGAACTTCTGGGATACCACGTCACAACCCGGACAGGAAGCATCGATGCACTGGAACTCTTCAGGACACATGCGGATTCCTTCGATCTCGTCATCACGGATCTCATCATGCCGAAGCTCACCGGTGAGGATCTCGCCCGGAACATCCTCTCCATCAGAGAGGACATTCCCATCATCCTCTGCACCGGGTTCAGCGATGCCATCACCGAGGAAACAACCTTGGCGCTGGGCATAAGACGGCTGATCATGAAGCCTCTGGTTCTCAGGGAGTTCGCACAGGTCATCAGATCCGTGCTCGATACGGACTGATCCATTGCCGACAAGCCTTTGATTTTATCCGGGTGTGCCTTGGAATATCATATACGTGCTCAATGCGGTCTGATCCGGTTTGCTCCGGGTACCAGCTGCATTTTTACCAGGATATCCGGCACTGCTTTTCGGGGAACCCCCGTGGCACCAACCCCATCAGCTGTGAGAAACTCCCTCAGCTGAAGGCGCTCACATAGCGATAGATGGTCCAGAAATGGGAAAAACTCCCCATGAGAACGAAAATGTGGAAGATCTCATGGAACCCGAAGACGTTCGGCAGGGGATCAGGTCTCTTGACAGCATAGATGAGTGCTCCCACACTGTAGAAAAGCCCTCCTGCAAAAAGCCAGAAAACCGCTCCGGGCTGAAGGGTTTTCACGATGGGGCCGATCCCCGCGAGGGCCAGCCATCCCATAAATACATAGACGCCAGCGGAGATCCACCTCGGGGCCTGGATCCAGAATATCTTGAAGATGATGCCGAAGATCGCAATGGCCCAGATACTCCCGAAGAGGCTCCAACCCAGGCTTCCGCGCAAGGGGATGAGGCATAACGGGGTATAGGTGGCAGCGATCAGGATAAAGATCATCATGTGATCGAGCTTCCTGAGCCTGGCTAACGCCGTGTCCGACAACGGCAGCCAGTGGTACAGGGTACTCACAGTGTAGAGCAGAATCATGCCCATCCCGAACACGCTGTAGGTGGTGATGTGCCAGGGCCTGGGAGGATTGCTCGCTTCAAGAACAAGAAAAACCAGACCAACTACCGCGAGCACGGCGCCGACACAATGTGTCAGCCCGTTCACCGGTTCCCTCAAAAAGCGCTGCACTCTTCCCAATCCCGTCATGGTCTGACCCTTTCCCGCTTTCATTCCTGGTGCCCTCCCCCGTTGTCCTCACGGTATCGAGATCTGCATTCAGGCTCTTTGACACCTGAAGATCTGTCTTTCAGAAGAGTTCTAGCACACTCGTGAGGAGGTTCTGTGTCAAACAAGGGAAAAGAAACTGTCAATACAATGAAAACGTCGGGCCACAGACATGGCACCACTCCCTCAATGGCCCTGCAAGGCACGATGATCATGGCCCCATAAGGCACATAAGGCACACCCGGTGCATCGCGATATGCTGCCTTCAGGGCGCTGCTGATCCCCGTTGACTGTTCACCTTGACGAGGGAAAACCCATCCCGGCAGCACTCGTTAGGCACCGTACCGAAGGGCGCCTGGCACTCCGAAGCACCCTGTCGCCGGGACACCAGGGTTGGCGATCTGAAACATTGTCCCTTTACATCCCCCCTGTTTTTAAGGATACTTTACACGGCAGATCAGGAGAGAGGAGAACGATCGGCATGATGATCGCCGTTATCGATGATGAACCCGATATCCTCAGTCTCGTCTCGCTCCATCTCAAACGGTCTTCTTTTTCCGTCGAAACGTTTCCCGATGCACACAGCTTCCTCGCCTTCCTGCAGAGAAAAACTCCGGACCTGATCATTCTCGATCTCATGCTCCCAGATGAAAACGGGTTTGAGGTGTGCAGGCGCCTGAAAAGCGACGCGAACCTTTCTTCCATTCCCATAATCATGCTCACCGCAAAGACCCAGGAGGAGGATACGGTCACCGGGCTCGAGATCGGTGCCGATGATTACATGACAAAACCGTTTTCCCCGCGTGAACTGGTAGCCCGGGTGAAGGCGCTCCTGAGGAGGACCGCTCCTTCTGCACAGGGAACCATCACGCTGAGAAACGGTCTTGTCATCGATCCAGAGAGTTTCCAGGTGAGACTCAACGAGAACACCATCGAACTCACCCTGGTCGAGTTCAGGATCCTGCATCTCCTTGCATCGAAACAGAACAAGGTGTTCACCAGAGAGGTGATCCTCGATCACCTCTGGGGCAATGAAAAGGCGGTTCTGGACAGGACCGTGGATGTCCACATAAAGAACGTGAGGGACAAGCTCGGACCCGCCGGTGACTGCATAAAAAACGTGCGGGGAGTGGGATACAAGGTGGAAGGGTGAAGAAGCCAATCTTTTTGAAGATCTTCTCGGGCTACCTGCTGATCTGCCTTGCCCTGTCATCACTGATACTCCTGATCACCTTCAACAGCATCCGCACCCACTTTATCGATACGACCATCTCCACCCTTGTTGCCAGAGGAACCCTGGTGACGAGGGCTGTGCATCCCCTCCTCGAACAGGCCGATCCGTCACGGCTTCAAGCCCTGGTGACCGAGATGGGATCAGACATCGCAACACGCATCACCATCATAAACAACACCGGCGTCGTGGTCGCCGATTCTGTAATGTCGGCTGAATCCTCCGAGAACCACCGATTCAGGCCAGAAGTTTCACGGGCCCTCTCGGGTGAAATCGGCCATGCGATACGCTACAGCACCTCCCTTGACGACGATCTTCTCTACGTTGCCCTGCCCGTGGAACTTCACGGGAAGATTCAGTCTGTGGTCAGACTCAGCCTTCCCCTGAAGGACATTCAGCGTCTGCTGGACACCATCTGGGAATCCATTCTCCAGCTCACGGTCCTGGTGATTCTCTTTTCAGTGGTCATCGCGCTTATTTTCTCCCACATCCTCTCGACGCCCATTCGGGACCTCAACAGGGCCTCGAAGAAGGTTGCTTCGGGAAATTTCGATGTCAGGGTAACCATTCACAGCAGGGATGAACTCAGGGAACTGGCTGAGAGCTTCAACGAGATGACGGCACAACTGCGGTCATATTTCTCAACGCTTTCCCAGAGGAACGAGGAACTCGAAGGCATCCTGGCCTCCATGAGCGAGGAGCTCCTCGTGCTGGATCGCGAGGGCATCATCCTCCTGACGAACGAGAGCGCTTCAGAGCTCTTCGACGTGGAACCCATCCGGGGAAGATACTTCTGGGAAGTGGTCAGATCGTTGAAATTCAACTCCCTCCTGGAGCGCTCGGATACCGGACCGGTGATCGATGATGTCGATCTGGGTGAAAAAACCTTCCTGGTGAGCATCACCCCCCTTCGTTCCGGAAATGCCAGGGTTGTGCTCTTTCACAACATTACGGAAATGAAACGGCTCGAAAAAATCAAGCGTGATCTCGTGGTGAATGTCTCCCATGAACTCAGGACACCTCTGACCGCTATCAAGGGGTTCACGGAGACCCTCCTGGATGGGACCGACGAACACATATCCGATCACCTCAAGGTCATTCAGCGGCACACGGACAGGCTCATCAACATCGTTAACGACCTCCTCGACCTCTCTACCCTGGAAGAACCATCCACCGCACTCAACCTCGAAGAGATCGAGTTGAGGACCCTCCTGGAAAAGGTCAGCACCGCCTTCGAGCTCCGGATCAAGGAGAAGAATCTCGAGGTGACCTTCTCCGGACCTTCTGAACTTCACCTCCAGGCCGATCCCTTCCGTCTCGAACAGCTCTTCGGCAACCTCATCGACAATGCCCTCAAGTACACCGAACACGGCAGCATGGCGATAACCTTCCAGGAGAACCAGAACAGTGTCATCATCGAGATCGCCGATACCGGGATCGGCATTCCGAAGGAGCACCTTCCGAGGATCTACGAGCGGTTCTACGTGGTGGACAAATCCCGGTCCAGACTCCTCGGTGGTACCGGGCTGGGCCTGGCCATCGTGAAACACATCGTCTCGACGCACAACGGGTCCATAAAGGTGGCGAGCACCCCCGGTGCGGGCACAGCGTTCACTGTAACGCTTCCGAAGAGACAGCCGGAAAGACCCCCTTCTCAAGACTGAAGAGTTGTGTCTGGCGGGAGAATACTCCCCTCCACGGTATGATTCATGAATCCTCTCAAACGATGATTCTTTCCACTGATCATCCCCTTGTGCCTCTGGTAAAGGGCCTGAACCACCAGCCGTTTTCACGAAAAATTAACAGAAACTTTATCAATCCTTAACATGGCTGTGGTGATACGGGTCAAAAGAAAAAGTTTTCGGAGGAAGCTATGAAAAAAACGTTTTCACCTGTTAGCGCATCACTCGTTCTGACCGCCCTGGTCTTCTTCACTGTTCTCGGTATAACGCCCACATCCGTCGAGGCCAACGACATCACCATCAAGGGATCCACCACGGTCCTTCCCATCGCCCAGATTACGGCTGAAACCTTCATGGACCAGAACCCCACTGTCAACATCTCAGTTCAGGGAGGCGGCTCGGGTGTAGGGATCGCGTCGCTCATCGACAAGACCACGGATATCGCTGATTCATCGCGAAAGATCAAGTCCCAGGAAGTAGAAAAGGCAAAGGCCGCCGGAGTCAACGTCAACGAGATCATCGTTGCAATGGACGGAATCGCGGTGATCATCCACCCCACCAACAAGATAGCCGCCCTGACCAGAGGTCAGCTCAAGGACATCTATACCGGAAAGATCTCCAACTGGTCTGAACTCGGCGGCAGCGACGCAAAGATCGTGGTCATCTCCCGGGACACCTCGAGCGGCACCTTCGAGTCATTCTTCGAGCTGGCCCTGGACAAGGAGAAGGTCCGTGCCGATGCCCTGACCACGGCATCCAACCAGGCCGTTGCCCAGATCGTTGCCCAGACACCGGGGTCCATCGGGTACGTGGGATTCGGGTATCTTTCCAGCAGGGTCAAGGACATCCCGGTTGATGGCATTACGTGCACCAAGCCAACGATCGTCTCAGGTGCCTACCCCCTTTCAAGACCCCTGTACATGTACACGGATGGTTCTCCTGCGGGCGTGGTGAAGAAGTACCTCGATTTTGTCCTGAGTGCCGAAGGCCAGAAGCTCGTTGAAGGCGAAGGATTTGTGGGACTGAACTAGTCGGGTCCTGATACCCCCCGGTGGGAGATGATCGCATCACCGTTGTCTCTCTCCGGAGCCCTTCCTTTTTAACCGAAAATTAATTGCATCTTAACCATATCTTAACATTCTTCCCCTATATTTACAGATACAATGAGAGAAGGCATGAGCATGGTTGAACGAGCAAGGAAATGCATGCGGTTTTACTTCACTACAGCCCTTGTGGGTGCACTCCTGTTCTTTTCAGGTTCAGGAACGCTGAATGCCTTCGAGGGAGAGATCTCCATCAAGGGTTCGACAACAGTGTTGCCCATTACCCAGATCACTTCCGAGATCTTCATGGAATACCACAGAGGTGTCACGATCTCTGTCCAGGGAGGAGGCTCGGTGTTCGGCATCACCTCCCTGATTGAAGGCACCACGGATATCGCTGCCTCTTCCCGGAGGATTGCTGCTTCTGAATCCGAGAAGGCTCTGTCCCGCGGCATCACGCCTGTTGAAACCACCATCGCCATCGACGGGATCGCCGTGGTTGTCCACCCCTCCAACATCAAGAACTATCTCACGATGACCCAGATCAGGGACATCTACATCGGGAAATACTCGAACTGGTCGGAGCTGGGAGGCCAGAACAGGAAAATCGTGGTCATCTCCCGGGACACCTCGAGCGGCACCTTCGAGTCATTCAAGGAGCTTGTGCTGGATCAGGCGAGGGTTCGTCCCGATGCACTGATCACCGCTTCCAACATGACGGTGAAAACAACCGTTGGCCAGACTCCGGGAGCCATCGGCTACCTGGGGATGGGGTATCT
>DSBG01000088.1 GCA_011046135.1 Deltaproteobacteria bacterium | reverse complement strand
CCTTCACCGAGGAAGGGCATGCATGCCCTGACCTCATCCATGAAGGTCTGCATTGTGGGATATTCTGTATCCTCTGCCCCACAGCCGCTACAGACCAGCAGTATACAATTCTCAGTACCGTAGTGAATCTCTTCATTGGACACCTCGATGTCGGAGTTCTCTTGTTTCACTTTACGGCCACGCCAGCTCACCGCATTAATCACGGCGATGACGTCTCTTCTCGCTCCCCTGTGTCGATCTTTGACGGAAGGCTTCTGCGAGCATATCGAACTGTGCGCCTTCCCCGGCGCGTTCACAAAGAAAAATTCCTGGCGAGAAACCTCATTCCGGAGAAGGGACAAAGAGCTCTTCGGAGTTGCTCTCACTCAGGTCTTTATAGATCCACGCCCTCAGGAATTCCTTCACCCAGGAGTAGATATTGTTCCGCTGGATTGTTCTCCTCAGCCGGGTCATTCGCTCCTTTCGCTCTTCCTGGCTCATGGTGAAGGCCTGGTGAATTGCCCGGGCAACACCCTGCCTGTCATACGGATTCACCAGCAGCACATTCTGATAGAGCTGGGAGGCTGCCCCGGCGAATTCACTGAGAATCAGCACGCCATTGTTCTCGACCTTGCTTGCACAGTACTCCTTTGCCACCAGATTCATCCCATCTTTGAGGGGGGTGATCAACGCTATCTCACAGGTTCTGTAATAGGCAACCAGCTCATTCCTGCTCAGAGATCGAAAGATATACTGGATTGGGGTCCAACCAACCTGGGTAAACCTTCCGTTTATCTCCCCCACCAGTTGCTCGATCTCCTGCTTGAGTTTCTCATACTCCGGCACATCCCTTCTGCTCGGCACTACAACCTGGACCAGCGTGACCTTTCCCCTCATCTCCGGATACCTGGCCAGGGCAAGCTCGAAAGCCAGGAGCCTGTGGGGAATCCCCTTGGTGTAATCAAGCCTGTCAACACCAAGAATGAGCTGGCGGCCCGGGAGATTTGCATGGATGATCCATGCTGTTTCCGCAACCTCCTGTTTCATGGCACAGGAAGCGAATTCCTTGTAATCAATGCTGATGGGGAAGGCCCCAACGAGAACCTCCCTGTCATGCGTCTGAATCGAATTGATTTGTCCCCTTCCCGTCACCCGATACCCCAGAAGTGATCGCACGCACCCGATGAAGTTTCTCCTGTCCCTGACTGTCTGGAATCCCACCAGATCGTATTCCAGCAGAGCATCGAGGATCTCAAACCGCCAGGGAAGCTTGAGAAAGATGTCAAGGGGAGGAAACGGAACATGGAGAAAATATCCCGTCTTTCGCTCAACCCCTGCTTTTTTCAATTCACCTCCCAGCAGAATGAGGTGATAATCGTGCACCCAGATATAGTCGCTCTCTGTTGTGTGCTCCACAACGGCTTGTGCAAATTTCCGATTCACGTCCTGATAGGTTTTCCAGTAGGCCGGATCAAAATTGCACTGGGAAAACAGGTCGTGGAAAAGGGGCCAGAGGATCTCGTTGGAAAACCCGTAGTAGTAGTTTTGGATCTCTTCATGTGTGAGATTCACGGGTTTCAATGCATAGCCCGTTTCCCGTGTTCCCTGAGAAAGAAGCTCCTGCAGCCGTGCCCGTGGAGGGAGATCCTCGGCATTTGTCCCAGGCCAGCCGATCCACAGCCCATTCTGATCTCTCAAGACAGGGCTCAAGGCAGTCACCAGACCACCTGACCCGCTTTCTATCGTCCATGACCCCTTGCTCTGTTGAGCGAGAACAATGGGCAGCCTGTTAGATATCACCACCATTCTCTGTGTTTCCATCATGATTCTCCCTGTATGCGGCAAGGCGCTTTTCTGAGCCATTTCTCCAGAAAGAGCTTCACCTGAGAACTATCTGCGAGAAATCCCTGAGCGGCAGTTGCTCGAATGGGCAATCCCACCTTGATCCCCACTCCCCGATCCCGAATCACGGAGAATGCGTCCTCATCGGTCTCATCGTCACCGATGTAGACCGCGAAGATGTCTGACGGTCTTGCCCGGAGCAGGCTTCTCACCACGTTACCCTTGTCCCAGCCCCGGGAACGAAGCTCGACCCCGCCGTTGAATCTTTTCGGTTCAAGATCGTAAGCATCACCGATCTCTTTCCACCGGGTCCAGATGCGTTCCTCGATTCGTCGAGCCTGATCAGGCGGGAGACCCCTGGTGTGGATCGCGACACTCGCTATCTTTGCCTCGAGTCGTTCTCCGGGAACGTCCATGGTTCCGAGTTTTTTTGCCAGGGCGAGTCCTCTCTTCTGCAGATCATCGGGATTCCTCCAATCTCGGTGCCCATCTGGAGAGAGAGATTCGAATCCATGACTGCCGATGAGCAGACACCCGACGTTCCCCATGAGAGAGCTCAGCTCGGAGAGGGGCCTGCCTGAAATAATGACTACCTCTGTAACCGTTGTTCTCCTGATCTCCTTGAGCACCGGGGGAATTCCCGGATATGGAACGGCGTCCATCCTGTCTTCATGAAACGGGGCCAGGGTTCCATCATAATCCAGTCCCAGCAGGGTTTCCCGAGCATGTATCAACCTATCCCAGAAATCCGGGATAGCGTGAATGCAAACCGTTTGCTGTTCCTCGAATCTCATTGCACCTCGATCCTGTCCTTCGAAGCATCCATGATGGCGAGCATCAGCGTGAGGTATTCCCTGAGATGCCGCGTTATCAGAAAGTTCTCCAGGACAAACTGGTGGGCCTTCTCTCCCATCTCACGGAGTTTCTTTCTGTTTTTGAGAAGATACCGGATCCTCAGTGCCGCTCCTTCCGGGGTATTCACGAGAAATCCCGTATGGTGGTTGATTACCTGAAGCCGTATCCCGCCCGTATCTCCTCCGATTACCGGCTTTGACTTCCACATCGCCTCGGTCACCGTGAGGCCGAATCCCTCGCGCGTGGATTTCTGTACGACAATATCCGAGATCCTCTGGAGTGCGTTGATTGTGAGGTGATCGTCGCTCGGCAGGAGAAGAATGTGGATGTCCGGATCATCACCAGCGCTCTTCCTGACCTGATCGAGCACCTCTTCGCCCTCGGGGTCGTCACTTGCCCCCCCACCTGCGAGGATCAGCTGAATGGGGAGAAATTCCTTCACCAGTCGATAGGCCTGGAGCACCCCCAGGGGGTCCTTGAATTGATCGAACCGGGAGACCTGGGTTATGATGGGCCGGCCTGGGTCCAGCCCCCACTTCTCCCGCACAGCAGAAAGTTCACTTACCGAAAGAGCTCTGTTTTTCCTGCTCAGTGGATCAATGCTCGGCGCAATCAGGTACTGCAGGTGTGGGAGCGGCTGTGCAAATTCCGAGAGTGACCAGATGCTTGCGTCGTAGTGCGAAACAATCCCTTTCAGATATTTCCAGACCGCCCGGAAGGGCTGGCTCGCATCGATATGACACCTCCAGATCCATTTCCCCCTTCTTGAAGGAACGTGGGAGATCAGGGCAGCCGGTTGCGGATCGTGAACGACGACAATGTCCGCTTCTTCAAGACGATCATGCAGGCGTTGGGCATTTTCACCATTGATTTTCTCGTATTCCCTAAGGAGATCGCCGGTCATTTCCACCCGGTTTCCCTGGAGTGCGTTGTGCATCACCTTGGTACACTGGAAGAACGAAGGAGAGCCCGTCATCACCTCCCAGGATGCATCGAGGCCCAGTTCCTGCTTCAGGGGAATGAGCCTGTGGAGAATTTCAGCAACCCCTCCACCGGATTTCGTTGAATTGATGTGCACGATCTTCATACCCCGGAGGTGCTCTGAAAGCTGTCGAAGCTGATCGATGACCTCGTTCCCCGTTACCTCTGCATAGAGCTTCAGAAGATTTTCACTCATGCGTTCCTCCCCTGGAGATGCTTCTTGAGTACGGCGCTCAATTCTGTTCTCAGGTCGGTGAGGGTCGTGAAGTAGGGATCGATGGCGGAGATGGAACGTATCAGGGGGGAGAACCTTTCGCCGAAGCCCGTGAGCCACTCGTGAAAATCATCATTTCCCAGCGGGGTTCTCCTGCGTGCATCAATGAAATGGTAGAAGATGCTGCCGGCTGACAGGTGAGGCATGATTGTTCCAAGATCCTCAGGATCCAGTATTCTCGTTCCCGTGTCGAAAACCACGATCTGAGAGCGGACAAAGTAGAACCTCTGGGATGGGTTGGCCCACGGCACGATCCCGGGTTCATCGAGCCGATTCTCGATCACGTCGATAAGTTTCCCCCTCACCCCCTCGAGATCTTCAAAATCAGTGGGGTTTATGAGGGCCAAGCGTTCAGCGAGAACCTTGTCGTGCAGGCTGTGGGAGACCCAGATGGAAAAATCGTTCTGATACTCGGGATCATCGAATCGCGGCCGCAGAAGACCTCCCCAGAAATGGTAGTAGATGCAGCTGATCCTGGTCGTCTGAAGCCTGTCTCTGAGCTCCCGGAGGTCCTGAGCCTGTTCCCCGGTTGCCAGGGCTATGAGCGCACAGTCTTTTACTGCAAAGGGTTCTTTCATCCGTAGTCCTCCCTCTCTGTGTGACAGTGCCCGTTCTCAGGTGTACATCGCTTTGGAATCAAGGGTTCACGGGTGATTGGAAAAAAACGCTTGTGAAAATTTTGTCTGCTATTTTTCCATATTCTTACTGACTATACCGTGTCTGAAGGCAGTTTTCAATCCCCTATTGCCCCAAGCCCGGATCCGTCATCCGGTATTCGTATACACACAGGTACCCTTGACATCGCTTTCTCGCAGCCTATATTTCATGATCAGACAATGGGCACCTGAGAAGAGAACACACTAATCAAAGGAGGTTTTTTGTATGAGGAATTTTGGAATGTTGGTTTTGGAGGTCGTGATCTTTACACTTGTTTGTGGCATGGTGTCCTACGCTGCACAGGGCACGATCAATGTCAACACCGCCACCATGGAAGAACTCCAATGGCTGCCTGGTGTGGGTGAAAAGATCGCTCAGAACATCGTCGATTTCAGACAAGCCAATGGCCCGTTTGCGTCGCTGGACGATCTGGTCAAGATCGTCGGAATCGGGGAGAGGAGGCTTGAAGAGATCAAACCGTTCCTGAGTCTTGAGGGCGAAACCACCTACAGGCCCGCTGACAAGACTGCGGCTCAGGGCAAGAAATCTGGAGGTGCTAAACAGTAGAACCCTGTCTGTTCATGCAAAAAAAAGGGCCGGTGTTTTGCACACCGGCCCTTTTTTTATGGATTGAAGTCCGAGACTTTTTTCAGCTCGGCAAACAGCTTCTTCTCTTCAGGGCTGAGCTTTTTAGGAATTACGATCTTGATCTGAACAAAGAGATCCCCCGTGTGGGCCAACCCTTTTCCTTTGAGACGCAATCTCTGGCCCGAGGACACACCGGGGGGTATCTTGAGGGTATAGTTCCCGTCGAGGGTGTTGATCTCCCTGGTGGTACCCAACGCCGCATCCCAGGGCGCAATCGGAAGTTCCATTATGATATCGGAACCTTCCAGATTGTAGCGCGAATCAGGGGCGATCTTGAGCTTCATGTAGAGATCACCGGTGCCGCCGGGTCCGGCATTGCCCTGTCCGGAAAGCCTGATCTTCATGCCATCGTGAGCCCGGGAAGGAATTTTGACATTGAGTCTCTTTCTCCCCTCACGTCCCTGGATGTAGACCTCTTTGGACGCCCCTCTGTGAGCTTCTTCCAGGGATATCGTGAGCTCAGTTTCCATATCGCTGCCTTTGGGAGGAGCGCTCCTGCGGGATGCTGCGTGCTGGTTCAATCCCAGATCACCGAAGATTGACTCAAAGAAATCCGAGAACCCTCCACGTTCTGCCCCGGAACCGAATTCGAATGAAAAAGACCGTGCACCAGAGCGGGGGTCATACGTTCCGTGGGGAGATCCTGAGAAAATGTCCTCAAACCCAGGAGGAGGCCTGAAGCTCTGACCCTCTCGCCAGTTGCTGCCCAGAGCATCGTAACGTTGCCGTTTTTCAGGATCCCTGAGGACCTCATAGGCCTCGTTGATCTCCTTGAACCGCCCCTCTGCAGCCGGATCGTTTTTACACGTATCTGGATGGCAGTCCCGTGCGAGCTTGCGGTATTTCTTCTTGATTTCTTCCTGGGTTGCCTGTTTATCCACACCCAAGGTCTTGTAGTAATCTTTGTATTCCAAGGTTGTCTGCCTCGAGTAAAATTTATTTTGAATTACGTAGGGTTAAACACCCAAAAAATCAATAGGGAGCACCCGGCTCGGCGCATGATGAAACCCGATGCTTCAGACTCTCTCTTCGAGCTGCGACAGGATCGACGATGAAATCCGAGAAACTTCCCCGGTGAGAAACCGTGTGCCTGTGAGCCTCTCGTTTGCGTTGACGAGATAGTTTCTCGCGATATCTCTACTGCGCAGCAGAATGTCCTGAGAGATGTGACCGATGAGATACTGCTGCTTCTGCAGGAGGTCCTTCACGGCCTGTACACCGGAGAGCACTTCAGGGTTTTCCCTGAACAGAATCACCAGGGGCAGCGTGGATTTTCCCTCGGCTATGTCGTTGTAGGCATCCTTGGTATCTTCTTCGTTCGGCGTAAGGTTGATAATGTCATCCACGATCTGGAACCCCATACCGATGTTCCTGCCGTATAATCCCAGCAGTTCGATCTCGTCCGGGGAAAGACCGGCCAGATGGCCTGGTGCGCTGGAGCAGAATTCAAACAGCGAGGCAGTTTTCAGGTAGATGATGTCGAGGTAGATCTCGAGGTTATCGTGAAAGGATTTCGCATACTCGAGTTCCTTGAGCTCTCCTTCCGCCATCTTCTTTATGGTCTGGATCATGCTCAGCGCCACGGAAAGATTCCCCTGCCTGAGGACGATTTCAAAGGCCGATGCTGAAATGAAATCACCGGCGAGGAGGGCCGGTTTATCCCCGTAGACCTGGTTTGCCGTAGGCCGGGAACGTCGTATCTCAGTGCCGTCCACCACATCGTCATGCAGCAGACTCGCCGTATGCATGAGTTCAACGGTATACGCCAGGGGCAGGATATCCTCATCTGAAAGGCCAATGGCCGTGCCGACGAGCTTCACAATCCTTGGCCGAAGTCTCTTTCCACCGGAGTCGAGAATATAGCGCCCGATCTCGCTGGTAAACGATGTGGAGCTGTCGAGAAGCTTCTTGAGATTTTCTTCAAATGCCGCGTTCATTCCTTGACGCTATAGCAGACACGTTCCGCAATGGCAATATGCACTCTACCGAAATTCATCAGGCCGGCTCGTCCCTGCTGCTGTCTCGAGGATCTTCTCAGCACGATCCCCGTTGAGACCTGACAGCTACCATGGTGCGGTGATGGTTCCTGCAGCGCTCAGTCTCTCCAGGATACGCGTGCTTTCCGATCTTCACCGGGATTGAACCTGTCTCCGAATTTTCTGGTTTACGGCGCATTTCACCAGGGGCGCCATCAACCCTGGTGGATCTTCTGGATAAGGGACGTCGTCGAGTATCCCTGGAGAAAGTCAATGGCGTGCACCTCTCCACCTGATGCTTTCACGATATCGGCACCCACGATATGTTCCGGCTTCCAATCCCCTCCTTTGACAAGAACATCGGGCTTCACCAGGGAGATGAGCTCATAGGGAGTGTCTTCCTCAAAGATCATAACATAGTCTACACTGGAGAGTGCTGCCAGGACAGAGGCACGCGACGTTTCATCATTGATGGGTCTGCCGGGGCCCTTGATTCGGGTGACAGAGGCATCGGCGTTTACGCCCACAACAAGACAATCACCCAGGCTCCGGGCATGTGAAAGGTAGGAGACGTGACCCGGATGGATAATGTCGAAGCAGCCATTGGTAAAGACCACCTTCATGCCGCGCGACTTCATCGTGTTCATGGTGTCCACAAGGGTGTCACGGTTCAGAACTTTCTCATGGAGGACCGCTGATCCAGGCCATTGCTGCGATGCGATCCTGGCTGTTGCTCTCCCGAGGGCACGGTATGTCTCTACAATGTCTGGAAACTGTTCACTAAGCCCCCTCAGGTGAGCCTCCACTGTCTGCCAGTCACCACGGGCAACTGGTCCCGTGAGGGCAGATCTTCCCTGCACCTCGATATTCGACAGGGTTCCCTTCACAAGGGGAAAGAGGTGCTCAAGATCAAGACCTGTTCTGGAAATGATGTCATTGGCCAGGCACAGCAGGGTCACCAGGTAGTTGGAGGCCATGACTGCCGCACAGTGGTAGAACGTTTTTTCCTCCGGGGCGATATCGACAAGGGCGGAACCTATGGATGAGATGATCTCGCTTGCGCTGTTCCTGCATCTCTTCGTTCCCTCAAAGGTAAACCAGCTCTCTTTAAGGAGGGCACGTGCCTGGTCGAAGGTGGTTATTGACTGGAGGGGGTGCAGGCTCCCGACCTCAGCCCCGAGATGGGCAAGGGGAGACAATGCTTCGGAAGTCAGCAGTCCGCTGCAATGGAAGAAACAGATTCCCCGGCACGCATCCCCCCACCTGTGGGCAAGCTCCTGAGCACAGGAGAATATAGCTCCATCGGGCACAGTAATAAAAATTACCTCCACTGCCCCCGGATGTTCAGGGATGGAAGAACATGCGGGCGTGCCCGCTTCGGTTTCCCTTGAAGTGACCACCCATTGAGGGATATGGCCCGCCTCTTTCAACAGGGTGTGCAGGGTGCTCCCAACCCGTCCGAGCCCGATGACGGCAAAGCTATATCTCATCGATCATACCCTGGGTGCGCACCTGTTCGAATTTTTTCCAGTCGATGGAGTACGACGCTTTTTCAGCCGTCTTGGCGACGATGTCCGTATACTGCTCGTTAACAAAGTACTGCTTCAGTGTTTTCGAGATCGGATAAATCTGATCTGAAGGCTTCCACTGGACCTTCTTCCCGGTCTTCGTGTCCACGAGGCAGTCAAAGGCCACCGCAAACGAGACATCCGCCAGAGGCTTGTCATTCAAATCCCTCATCATGGCCTGAAAGTTACCTGCATCAACGGGAGAGAAGAAAGAATATCTCCTCGAATAGATGTCCTGATATAATCGTGAATAGATCACCGCCGCATGGTAGTATTCAGGGATATCTACAATGGCATCCTTGCTCGCTGATCGCGCAAACCTGAACAGCAACGCCTGCAAGTTTTTCAACCCTCCCAGCCCGGGATATTCCTGGCCCGGCAGCCTGGGTTTCTCAACGCTGAATGTGGAACGGGGATCCTGAAGAGAGAGCCACTCGATCAGGAGCATGGGCAGGCCACCTGAAAAATCATACCCCTGAAGAAACTGCTTCTTTGGCTTGAATACTCCTTCGCGAACGATGAGTTCTATAAGCCGGGTCTCCTTCTGCACCGAATCGAAATTCACGAAGAGCCGTGAGGTGTAGTTGTCCTGCTTCAGAACGCTCACGATGAGGTTGTGGTATCCTTTTTCCTTGAGGATGGCTACAATTCCCACACTCCTGAACAGAGCCATGAGATGTTCTTCGTCGTACCTTCCCAGGAAGAGATTGGATGAAAAAGGGTTTTCGTTATCATCAAAGACCGGCGAAGGCAGGGACAAGGTGATATCTTCGAGGTAGCGGGGGTTCTTCTTGTTCCGCCTTCTTTCCTTGGTCATGACACCATCCTTCCTACACTGGCAAAAACGACGACGGATGCCCCTGCTTGCCTCAGGGCCCCGGATATCTCGCGGGCCGTTTGTCCGGTGGTGATGACATCGTCGACAACCACAACACACCGTCCCTCAACTCCCTGCACGGAAAAGGCACCACGGATATTTCGCCCTCTCTCCACTGCGCCCAATCCGACCTGGCTTGCGGTCATCCTCGTCTTCCTGAGCACATCATAGCGCACAGCAATCCCCATATGGTGAGATACTTCCCTGGCCAGCAACGCTGCCTGATTGTACCCTCTCGTGATCGTCTTTGTCCAGTGAAGAGGAACAAAGGTGAGAATATCACAGTCCAGTTCAAGGGGTTCGAGTGCCTCGAAAAGCAGGTAGGCGAGAAATTTTTTGTATACCGTGGCTTTTCTGTATTTGAAGGAATGGATCATGTCCTTGAGGAGGCCATCGAAGACTGCAGCGCTGACCATCATATCGAAGGGGGGCGGATGAAGCTGGCATTCCATGCAGAGTCCGGGTGTTCCCGCTGGAAAACCGCACCTATCACATCGTGGCTGCGGAAGAGGAACGATCCGGGCACGGCACAGGGAACACACCCCCTTGAGGAGATCATCCTGGGAACCGCATATAAGACAGCTCGGTGGAAACAGTGCGCTGAAGACACGCGTGACCATCGATTGAGAATACCATAGTTTCCCCAGGGCATCAAATAAACGAAAACCGAAAGGGAAGGTATCCCTGGAACCGATACCGGGCCTGCTGGCCTGCGAGAACACCTCCCGATATCAGCGAAGAAATCACGGGTAATGCTTATAATACTTATATTTCCGGTACTTATATTTCTTTGCAGGCAACTCATCAAAGGCATTGAGAACCGTACCGATAATCTTGTTCTTCGGCAGCGCCTCGAGTGCTCTCTTGAAATCATCCTCCCTGGTGAAGCGGTAGCGGGCAACCATGATGATGGCCTCGACATGATCCGCAATGATCTTGGGATCCACCGTGGCCTGAATGGGAGGTGTGTCGATGATAATGAACCGGTCTGGATACCGCTGGCCCATCTCGGTCAGGATCATGCCTGTCCTTTTCGACTCCAGGAGCTCCGACGGGTTGGCCGGGGCATCCTTTGCCGCCGGCAGGATGGTGAGCTTTTCAATGGGGGTCTTGATGAGGCAGTCCTGGATCCGTGCCCTGCCCTGGAGAATCTCGGCCAACCCCTGAGAGGGCGGGTATGAGAAGAGTTTGTGGAGCGAGGGTTTCCTCAGGTCGCACTCCACGAGCAGGACATGCTGGTCTTCACCCTTCGCAATGGAGATCGCCAGGTTTGATGCTATGAGGCTTTTACCCTCACCGGGCAGGGAGCTGGTGACCATGATGATGTGAGGTACATGCTCCTCCGACATGTGAAAAATGTGGGTCCTGATCTTGCGGATCTGTTCCGCGGTATAGGAATAGGGCATGTGATACATGTAGAGATGATCATCGAGTTTTCCCATGGTACCGCTCTGCGGACGATGATTGAGCTCCTGCTTGTCAAAGACCTTCGATAACCGTGCCATCTATTCCTCCATTCGAATCTTGACGGGCCTGGCATAGAGAAACCCTCGTTCTTCCAACTCCCGGGCAAACTGGATCGCTTCGTCGCGCAGTGAGAATGCCCCGATGGTAATCCGATACCAGGATCGACTCTGGCTGTCCATGTCTGGATAGATCGTCGCGTCGTAACCCTTTTCCACCAGGTCGAGAAACACGGCTTTAGCCTCGGAGAGCGAGTGGTAGCTTGCCACGGAAACCGAGAAGAGTTCCCGGGGCATGGTTTCGATGTGAGGGAGGTAGATCTCCTGTCCCTCGTGGATGAGGTTGATGTTTTCAATGCTGGGATTGGCCTTCTTGATGGCGTCGAGAACTCCGGAATCCACCCTGCCGTAGTACACGGACGCCAGTCCTGCAAGGGTGTCTCCCCGCCGCACCCTGACGGTTGTCGAGGTCTCTTTTTCTGGCTCCACAAGGGTCGGAGGAACAGGAGGACGCACGTCTGCAACTGATTCATCGGATATGGAGATTGTCTTCTTTTCCCGTGGCCGAGGCTCTTCTCCAGGGGTTCCCGGCACAGGACTCCGGGGCTCCTGCCCCAGGGTATCGTGGATCGAAGAAGACTCAATTCCCCGTGATTCCTCCTGGTTCCCGGAAATCAGGTGATACGGTATACGGGATGCGAGATCGGTTCGGACAGCGAGCACCCAGAGCAGCCCTGCAACCAGTATGCAGACGCATGCAACCAGAACAAATCTCTTCCAGAGACCCGTATACCCTGCACCCCTTGATGTGGGAGTGATTCCGGTTTTTCCGTAGGTCTCTTCGATCTCTCCCACCACGCGTTTCACTACAGGTGCGCTGATCTGCCTGAGCTCATCGGTGTATGCCGCAATCAGGAGATTGTCGCACACCACGTTGATGAGTCTCGGAAATCCTTTGCTGTAGCGATAGACCTCATTCAGCGCCGAGGTGGTAAACAGGGGCTTCTCCCTGGGTTCGTATCCCGCCACCCTGAGCCGGTGATCGATGTAATCACGGGTTTCCCTGCTGTCCAGCGGGGGAATGTGATACTTGATCCCGATCCGCTGTTTGAGCTGCCTGAGTTGCGGGCTCTGGAGCTTCTCGTTGAGCTCCTGTTGGCCGATGAGCATGATCTGGACGAGTTTTTCGTTCGTGGTCTCGAGATTTGATAGGAGCCTGATCTCTTCGAGCATTTCAATGGCGAGTCCCTGGGCTTCATCCACGATGAGCACGGCACCGCCGATTTCTTTGAGTCTGTGCTCGAACTCGTGAATGTTGTCGCGTATGCGCTTCTCTTCAGGCATTCCTATGGCCTCACCGAGCAGGAAGTAGAGATTTTCTGTCTTGATGTGGGGGTTTTTGATGACCACCTTGGGCATGCGGGGCGGGAGCTTCATGAGAAAGGCGTTCAGGATCGTGGTCTTTCCTGTTCCCACCTCGCCGGTGATGACGACGAACCCGCTTCCCTCCTTCAACCCGTAGAGGAGGTGAGCAAGGGCCTCCTTGTGGCCGGGGCTCATATAGAGATACTTCGGATCGGGGGTAATGGAAAAAGGCTTCTCTCTGAAGCCGAAAAACTCCTTGTACATGAACGTTCCTCTACAATGGCAGGGGTATGGGCAGATCCAGGACCACCTGGTTTATTTTGGCATGGAGGATAATGCCTGCACCCGCCACAACAATCCCGATATTCACCACCACGAAGAAAACTGTGCTCCATTGCCGCCTGCGCTTGTCCTCCTTCGTGAGTGCCAGGGGAATTGCGCTGATGCACGGGATGCCGCCCGCCCACTTCTCGAGGTGCTCGATACCCTTTGCCGTTGAATCGAGCATCTCCAGAAGGAACATGATTCCAGCGCCGGCACCCAGGCCCAGAACCAGGAAGATCAGTACTATCTTGCGCGCATCAGGGCTGATCGGAGTATGGGGCGGCTGGGCATAATCGACGATTCTGAATTGTTCTCCCTGCTGCCTCATTTCCATGCTCTCTGCACGCCTTGCCTCAAAAAACCTGTCCAGGAGACGCTGGTAGTTCTGCTGGGTGATGTTGTAATCCCTGGTGAGCGCTGCAAGTTCCTGCTCCCGTTTCGGGGTGTTCTCCACGCGCTCCTGGTAGAACTCGATGCGCTCCTTCAACCGTTTGGTGTCCTTCTGCAGGGCGTCAATCTCAATGTTGATGGAGGAGAGCTGGTTCCTGATCTCGACGACCTGGGGATCACCGGAAAGGCGCTCGTCTGGTCCCTCCTGGCTTTCGAGCTCCGTGAGCTGCTGCTGGAGCCGTATGATCTCCGGGTGTTCGGGCGTGTAGCGCGAACGCAACTCTTCGAGCTGTCCCCTGAGAACCGAGATGCGCTGACCCCGTTGTGACATGGTTGCCCCGGGCTGCTCGCTCTCGATCTGGGAGAGCTGCGTCTGGATCGCCAGACGCCGGTTCATGGCATCGTTCAGCGAGGCCTGCACAGACTCGAGCCGCAGCTGGATCCCGTTGATTGTCGCGATGTTGCTCGTCAGCTGCTCCGGGAGTTCACCCATGTACCTGTTCCGATACTGCTCCACCTGTTCTTCCTGATTCTGGAGCAGGGTCTTGAGTTCTTCGAGCTGTTTCTCCAGGAAGAGCGTGGTCTGGGAGGCCTGGCGTGCCCTGAGCTTCAGGTGAGAGTCGATGAAATAGGAGGCGAGCCTGTTCGCCACATCGGCCACCTCGCGGGGATCCTTGCCCCTGAAGGAAATGGTGAACGAGCTGGTCTCCCCTCTGCGACCACCCACGGTGTTTATATCGATCCGTTTACGCATCGATGCGACGAGAATGTCCATGGGAACATTCTTCTCCCCCTGCTCCTGGAAGAGGTTCATCTCCTGGATGATGGACTGCAGATTCGACCGGGACAGTACCTCCTGGGAGAGGGTACGGACCCGCTCTTCAACCCCGGTGCTCACCGTTGCCTGCACGTAGGCCACCGGGATCTCCTGGGGCTGGATGAGGATGAGGGTGGATGCCTGGTAGGACCTGGGCAGGACCACGTAAATCCATGCCCCCAGGACCAGGAAGAAGAGGAGGGGAATGGTGACCCAGTACCACTTCTTGATCAGTGAATCGATGATATCCTGAATGTTGATGCTCTTGTGCTGGTTCGTCAATATCGCACCTCTACGATTACTCTGTATCGGTTTTCGGAGACCGTATCTGAAATCTCATAGGTGTGTCGAAGGTGGTTGTAGGAGAGCCTGGCATCGAGGTACTCCAGGGGTCCCCACAACAGCGAGAGTCCTGCAACCAGGTCCTCTTCGTTCTCCTGATCTTCGAAGGTCGGCCGCGACTCCTCGTATGAGACAGCGGCAGAAGTGCTCAGGGTCCGGGTCAGCCTCCTGTCCCATGCGAGACGCGCCTCCCTGATATCGTAGGTGCCGTACCTGTCCACGGTGAAATCCGCCCGGTAGCCCCTGGAGAAACTGAGCCGTACGGTATCACGATCAGTGGTTCTCGCTATATCGGTTCCCACGGTGTAGGTTTCCTGCCTGTCTTCGTCCTCAAGACTCAGCCAACTGTATCCTCCCCTGAGCGAGAGCGAGATGTGTTCATAGGGAGTGTACCTCATTGTGGCACTGGTTGAATAGATGTCTTCGTCAGGATCATCTCCCCGGTCCACGTGCACATAGTCGCCGAACACACCGATGCTCGTCCTCGGGTTCACTGCGTAGCTCACGTGGGCCGAGTTCGTCGATGTACTGGTGTCCTCCCTGAGTTCATACGTATAGGCGACGTACCGGGAGGTTACATCGATGGTGGTTCTCTGGGAGGCCCTCCAGCTCAACCCTGCTTGCCCCCCCCACGAATCGATCTCTTCCTCTGTCCCGTCGGTACGTTCCCTGCTCGCATCAGTGGACAGCCTCAGCGACGTCCTCTGTGTCATTTCCCGCGCATAGGCAACTGAACCGGCATGGATACGCCTGATCCCCGAGGGATCACCGAGAGATTCTCTCCGCCTCGACTGGCTGTATGCATAGCCAAGGGTCATGGACTGGATCTGTCCTGCTATGGTGGCGCTCGTTTCGATCCGAACCTCTGTTGAATCATCATCTTCGAATTCTCGGTGAACGCTTCGGGCGAGATATCCCGTGAGATCCCATCTGAGGGCTTGGGAGGACAGGATCAGCGCCAAACTCGGCCCCACTTCGAAGATGCTCTCGCTTACAGCATCGCGGGCAACACCGGTGTAGTTGTCCGTGTACTCATAGGAGGTGTAGAGACCGGGATGGAATTCGAGGTTCACTGCCCGGGAATACTGACAGGGAACAACCACCAGGAAAAGAGAGATGATACAGAGGCCAATACGCGCTTTCACGGGACGATGATCGTGTCTCCAGGTCGTATTGAAAGATCCTCCATCGCTCCTTTGATGATCTTCGTGTAATCCACGGTGAACCTCTTCTGCTTGGCGCCCTCGTTTCTGAGGATGACGATTGATTTTCGCTTCGCCCACTCGGTGAACCCTCCTGCCATGGAGATGACCTGGACAAGTGACATGTCGGTGTCAAGGGTATACTGTCCGGGCCGCGTTACCTGCCCGTCGATGTAGAACCTCTTGCTCCTGGGTTCGATCACGATCACTGCACACCGCGGGTCTTTGATGTATGCAAGGAGGGCTTTCTCGATATCTTCCTGCAGCTGAGAAGGGGTCTTTTCGGCTGCCTTGATATCCCCGACCAAAGGAAGCGAGATAAAGCCGTCGCTCCTGACGATGACCTGCCTCGATATGTTGTCCTCACCCCATACCGATATTTCGAGAAGGTCTGTCGGTCCTATGGAATAGTCGGCCACCTGGGCGCTCAGCCACAGGGGGAAGCCTGCGAGTATCGCTGCACACAGAATCAGTTTTTTCATCGGGACACCTCTTTTTTATCATTTCTCGATGCCACACTCCTTGATCTTGTACAGCAGTGCCTTGTAGCTGATCTGGAGTATCTGAGCTGCCTTTTTCTTGTTCCAGTTCGTGCCTCGAAGCGCCTTGAGAATCATATCCCGCTCCGCCTTCAGCGTCGCTTCTTTGGCTGCGAGTTTCAGCGGCATGATCTCCTGAGCATCTCCGTTGAGCTGACCGGTGGATCTGTGGGATGGTTCCTGAGAAACAGTTTCCTGGCTTATCCCCTCGCCGGTCCTGAGGTGTTGGATCATTTCATCGATATTTCCCAGGATGACCAGCCTCTTCACCTGGTTCTTGAGCTCTCTGATATTTCCCGGCCAGCTGTAGTTGAGGAGCGTGGGGTAGACCTCTTCCTTGTCCACAACGATATTCTTTCCATACTTCTCGTTGTAGGTATCAATAAAATATTCAAAGAGATAGGGAATGTCTTCCTTCCTTTCACACAGTGGCGGAATGTGGATGTTCATGACATTGAGGCGGTAATAGATATCCTCCCTGAAGGCCCCCTGTTCCACCGCCTTCTTGAGATCCTTGTTCGTCGCCGCAATGACCCTGACATTCACGTGAACGTCCTGCTTCCCACCCAGGCGGGAAAACGATCCCTCCTGGAGGACCTGAAGCAGCTTGGATTGAATGGCGAGATCAATTTCTCCAATCTCGTCCAGAAAAATGGTGCCGTTGTTCGCCAGCTCAAATTTTCCGGCCTTTGCCCGGTAGGCACCGGTAAAGGCTCCCCGCTCGTATCCGAAGAGCTCGCTTTCCAACAGTTCATGGGGCAGAGCTGCACAGTTGACCTTCACAAAAGGCTTGTCCTTGAGGTACGACCCATAGTGGAGCGCTCGCGCCACCAGTTCCTTCCCTGTTCCACTCTCCCCCTCGATGAGAACACTCACATCCGTTTCCGCAATCTGATCCACCAGGGCCTTGACCTTGTCCATCTTCGGGCTCTTGTAGATGAACTCTCCCCGCAGTTCGTCAATCAGGAGCTTCTTCTTCAGGCTCGTGATCTCGGTCAGGAGCTTTTTCTTCTCGAGGCTCTTGGTGATGGCGATTTCCAGCTCCTCTTCCTCAAAGGGTTTAACCAGGTAATCCGTTGCCCCCGCCTTCATGGCCTTGACGATGATCGTCGTCTGGCCAAGGGCGCTGAGCATGAGGACCGGGAGATCCTTTGAAGACTTTCTGATCTCAGCAAGTGTCTCCAGGCCGTCCATCTCCGGCATGAGAATATCCAGGATGACAAGTGAGACCTCCGGTCCTGTTCGGACCACCTTGAGCGCATCTTTCCCGTTGGCTGCTGCAACGACCTCGTACCCGCTCTGGGAAAGGAGCTTTGTTATGTACCGTCTGATGCTTTCATCATCATCAACGACCAAGATTCTCAATTTATCGTCCATCATCACCTGGCCTAAGGGTACGTGATATTGCAGAATACATCAATAATCTCGGCTGTTCAAGGGTATTGTCACCAGAAAGTGTCCCCCGTGATCGGATGCGACAGCCTCTACCCGCCCTCCGTGGGCGTGGATGATATCCTTGGTAATGGCAAGCCCCAGGCCGATGCCACCCTTCGCCCTTCCACTGTTCCCGACGTAAAAATCATAAAAGAGTTCGCGTGCTTCATTTGCATCGATGCCCGGACCCTCGTCGGTGACTGAAATAATGGCACTCGCCTGGGGGAATATCTTTGTGAAGGGGTCTTCGTCCCGCATCGATCGGGACAGGACGATCCGGACCAGTCCATTGTCCGGAGAATGCTTTATGGCATTGTCAATCAGGTTGCACAGTGCCTGCTCAAAGCGCATGGGATCGATAAAGAGCTCGTCGATGGCATCCACGCTCTCGAGGCTGATTACGACTCCCCTGTCTCTGGCATTCACCTGCATGTTCCTGATGATCCCACCGATATACGGCACCACGTTCACCTTCTGTTTGTTCAGGGAGCTCTTCTCTGTATTGATCTTGGCGAAATCGAGCAGGGAGTTGCTGAAATGGAGAAGTTTCTCGCACTGCTTTTCGATTTCGGTGATGCACTCCCGCTGACTCTCACTCAAGCTGCATTCAGTATCACGGGCGAGCATCCTGCCGTATCCCCGTATCACGGTGAGGGGAACCCTGATCTCGTGGGAGGCGATGTGCAGAAATCGGGTCTTGAGGGCAAGGAGTTCCTTCTTGCTCGTGATATCGCGCACCACCCCCACATAGCACTGTTCTTCTTCGATCGTGAGTCTTCCGATGCTGATCTCCAGGTACAGCCGTGATCCATCTTTCCTGATGGCCTGCAGCTCCAGGTTGGGCACGAAGATGTTCCCGCTGTGAGACCTGAGTACCTTGGCAAGGGTATGGATCGAATCCCTGGTCATGAAATGCCGGATGTGTCTGTTCATGATTTCCTCGTTGACATACCCAAGCATTTCCTGGAATTTTCTGTTGGTGAGCAGGAATTTTCCATCTTTCACGATATAGACGGCATCAATGGCCTTCTCCACCATGTCCTTGTACTGGTCTTTGATCCGAACCAGCTCCCGTTCCTTGAACCGATCGAGGGTCACGTCCCGGACACAGATGAGGATCTGCCATGAGGGCTTCAGGGGCAGGATGGAAAGTTCAAGGTTGAAGATCTTCCCCCGGATATCTCGGTCAACACTGAGATCCTGGATAAAGGTGCCCACCTGTTGGAGAAGATCGATATCGATGATGTCAGTGATGCTGTCCCCGGCTATTTTCCCGATCTCCTCGTTCGCCTTCTTGTTGATGGTCGTAATGATTCCATTCGGGTCGGTTGTGAGTACCCCCACCGACATATAGGTGAACACCCTGAAAATATTCTTGCCGAATTCCCACAGGGCCCTGTCAGTCATGGAAAGTTCGGCCTTGAGCATCCGGTTGATATCTTCGATGTCCCTCATGAGTCGCGCATTCCTCAGGGCAAGGGCTGCAGGAGGGAGAAGAACGTTGACCAGAGCGAGATCCTCCTGAGTAAAGGCGTGTGGGCGGGTATGACTGAGATTCAGAACACCGACGAGCTCATCGGAACCATAGATCAACGGCAGTGAGAGCAGGGAGCCGACCGTTACTCCGCCATCACCGTTGGCGAAGAGCGGCTCGGTCGAGGCGTCATAGATCAGGACAGGTTCCCGCTTCAACGCCACGGACCCCGCAATGCCCGTACCCATGGGGAATCTCATGCCGAGGGACTCTTCCGAGTATCTGGATTTTTTATCAGTTCTTCCCTTCGCCGCCTTGATCTCGAGGAAGGCCTTGTCTGCCGATGGCATCATGATTGAGGAATTCTCGGCAACGGTCTCATCGATCACGATATCCAGGAGAGAGCCCGCAACCGCCTCAACATCAGGAGCAAAGGAAATTGCCTGATTGATCCTCCTGTATATGCACAGTTCTTTCGTAAGCATTGCTCACCCTATCGAACAATCAAAGCCGCGTCCTGAGTCTCAATCACCTGTACCTCAATCACCTGTACAATGGAGAGCCTTACCGGTTCCTTCGTTTTGCCTTTTTTGAGGTTTTGCGCTTGTCCTTGCGTTTTTTAAGATCAACGAGGGCCTTCTTGGGTTGCCTCGGCAGGTCATTCCCAAGCGCTCCGGCAATATCGGGATTCAGACCGAACCTGCCGAGGGCCTTCTTTTTTCCTGAACCAAGACCCTGCATGAGTTTCCTCATCATGTTGAACCGAGAGATCAACTCCATTACATTTTTCCTGGGCTGCCCGCTTCCGGTTGATATGCGTTCGATTCTGCTTTCGTTGAGACAATCAGGATGCTCTCTCTCGTAGGCACTCATGGAATTGATGATGGCCTCAACCCGTACCAGTTCCCGGTCATCCACCTGTACCCCCTGGGGGATACCGAACTGTCCCAGGGGCAGCTTGCCGATGATGTCCGTCAATGACCCCATCCTCTTCATGGCCTTGAGCTGCTTCAAGAAATCCGTGTAGCTGAACTGGCCGCTGAGGAGTTTCTGGGCATCCTCTTCTACACGCTTCTCATCTACGACCTCTTCAAAATCTTTCACGAGACCCACGATGTCTCCGCGTCCGAGGATCCGTGAAGCGAGACCTTCGGGCCTGAATTCCTCAAGGCGATCGAGGGATTCACCCATGCCCAGAAACTTGATGGGTTTCCTGGTGACCTCTTTGATGGACAGTGCCGCTCCACCACGCGCGTCACCATCAAGCTTGGTGAGGATGAAGCCTGAGAGATCGAGCCTGCGGTCAAATTCACCGGCAACGTGCACAGACTCCTGGCCGATCATGGAATCGATGACGAGCAGGATATTTTCGGGTCGTGTCGCTTCCTTGATGTCCTCGAGCTCCCTCATGAGGGTG